>JANMSL010000365.1:0-3176 GCA_031389245.1 Lysobacterales bacterium
TGACCTGTTGCCCTGGCTGCGTCGGACTGGCGGGAATGTGTTGTATTTCTTCGTCTGGATCACACTGTTCACGGTAACGATTGTCAATATCGACCCGGAGACAAGTGAATGGGCGCGGCGCACCTGGATCAGCGATCCGAACGGAATGGCGCTGGCGATTCGCGACCTGCAATCGCACCTCGAAATTGTGCAACCTGGACGCAAGATCTCCGGACTGAACATAGGCTCCAGCATCTATGACGGTCCAGCAATCCTGTTTGAGTGGACGCAATGGCGGCCGCGCTTCAGCGATGTGCTCGGCCGACTGTTATGGCCCTTGCTCGCGATGCTGGCAGTGATCGCCATGGCACCGCTGCTTGATTGGGCTGCTGCGCGTACAAGGGCGTTGCCGGCCAGTGCCGGATACAGTCCTGGACGCAAGCTGTACTGGCTCGATGTGCTTTTGCGGCCCTTGGATCGACATCCGCTGGGCACGCTGCTGGCAGCGGAACTCAAGCTGGTGTTGCGTCAACGTCGATTGTGGTGGTGGCTGGTGCTGATTGTTCTCGCCGCAATCCAGCTCTTCGCCCCGCTCGAAGCGCTCGCTATCGCCTGCATCGGCGCCTGGCTGATAAGCACCGACATCTTTGCGCGCGGCGTGTTGCGCGAACGTGATTCTGCCACCGGCGCAATGTTGTTTACCGCGGCCAATGCGCGCGGCCGGTTGTTGATCGTGCGCACGCTCACGGCGCTGGCACTGGCAATTGTTCCGGTGCTGCCGGCTTTGCTACGACTTTCCATTTCTCATCCGCAGATCGGAATCGCCTTGCTGCTCACCGCAACCAGCGTCGCCATTGCCGGCCTCGCACTGGGCGCGCTGTGCAGCAATCCGCGGCCGTTCGAACTGATACTGGTCATGCTCGCCTACGTCGGCGTGCAAGGGCAGACCACGCTCAACGCAACGCTGCATCCGGCTGCCACGATGGCACAGCATGGGTTAATTCTGCCGCTGATGAGCGTGTTGCTGTTGCTGGTGTGGCCGCGACACACGCGTGCATAGCCTGAGCAAGCCAACGCTGCACTTCATTATTCGCGTTACCTGACGCGTTTTATTGATAGCCGAGGCTTCCGGGATAACGCTGTTTGACGGACTCCGCGGCGCCATCAATTGAGATGATCGGCCAACCATCGGTCGGCACTGATTACGTCTGGATGCGCCGTACCAAAAGCGTTGGCAAGCAACGTACGTCCATTGAGGGCCAGTGCTCGTGCCGCGCTACGTCGATGCTGACGCTCAAGCAACTCGGCATGCGCGAGTGCCAGCGATCCACGTGACCAATGTGTCGCGGTGAGCATTGAGTCGGCCAGAGTATCGGCTTCGCTCAGACGCGCCGCTGCTGCCACCAGGTCGCCGCGCGCAAGCTGCACGCGGGCGTCCAGCACCAGCGGTCGCAGTAGCCAGCCTTCACCCGATTGCCCCGCTGCACGTGCCAATGCGATGGCATTTTGCAATGCCGCAGCCGCACGTTCGCGGTCGCCAGGCATCAGCAATAACCCATGCACGGTTTCGACTCGCGCCAGGTAAACCTTTGAGTTGGGCAATGACTTGGCCAGGACCGCTGCAGCCAATAGTGCGGCTTCTGCAGACGACTGTTGGCCGCGATGGACCGCGATCTCCGCTCGGAACAGCTGCGCCTGGGTCGGGCCAATGCCGCTGGTGACTCCGGATGAGCGAAAAATTTGCTCTGCCTCTTCGATCAGATGCGATGCTTTGCCGAGCTCACGGCGGGCGAGTTGCAGCGAAGCGTAATTGAGCAGCGCCTGCGCCAAGCCTGTGGTGCCGCCAGCTGCCTTGCGACGCAGCGCGATGCTGGATTGAAAGCGATTTTCTGCATCTGCCACGCGCCCATCGCGCCATTCGGCCATCGCCCAGTTGCCCAGTGCCACAGCGGCATCGCCGCTCTGGCCACGGCCAAGTTTTTGCAAGATGTCGAACGCGGCCTGGTAGTGGATGATCGCCTCGGTGGTGCGATTGGCAAATACGAAAGCATTGCCAAGCGCGGCATGCGCGCCGCCCAGCATGTTCAGCGTTCGCGGATTTGCATCGTCGCTGGCAGCGGCCACCGCTGTCCGCAAAATATCTATGGCGTCATCGAGTGCGCCGGCGTTATACAGCAGCATGCCTTTCTGCGTCAGACAGTACGCCAGTGTCTCGTGTGCGCTTTCAGCTGCGGCCCGCGCTATCTGGATGCCAGCGTCGATCAACGGTGCCGCTGCCTGCGCGTTGCCAAGCATGGAGCGGGTGAACCCAAGTTGGCACAGCGCCGCAGCACGCGTGGGTGCCGACAAAACGCCATCAGTGCCCGAGAGCGCGCTCTCAAACAATCGTTGTGCATTCGGCAAGTCCCTTTGCTGCATGAATAGTTCTCCGACGGCGACTCTGAGCGTCGCACGGCCGCCTTCGGCGTCGACCGGAATGCTGTCGATCAGGCCGATACTGCGGCGCAAGAGTTCGATCGGCGCAATCCGCTCAGCCTGCTCGTCGCGATCGCTGAACATGGCAAGCAGAAAATCGCGTGTGGCCAAATTGCGTCGTGCCTCGATCGCGGCGGCATCGCGTTCGGCTTGCGCGGTGTCGCGCTCAGTCTGCGCCACGTGCGCCTGCCAGGTGGTTCCGACCAGCCCAGCGCACAGCGCGAAAATCAGGCTACAGAACAGTACCGACTCCGCACGATGGGCAAGCACGAATCGACGTAGACGTTCGACTCGCGTCGGCAATCGCGCGGACACCGAGCGACCGTCCAGCCAGCGCTGCAGGTCCAGCTCCAACAGCTCGGCCGAAGCGTAACGGCGCTCGGGTTCACGTGCCAGAGCAGTCAGCACGATGGCGTCCAGATCCGCGTCGAGCCCCAGCGTACTGCCAGCGCCGTTCGCACTTGGTGGCTGGATTGAATCGTCGCATACACGCTTGACCAACTCAGCCAAAGCCAATCCTTCGCTGTTGTGCGGGGTGCGCCCGGTGAGCAACCAGTAGAGCAATCCGCCCAGCGCGTAAATGTCGCTGCGGGTGGTGATGGGAGCACCGGTCAGCTGCTCGGGCGCGGCGAATGCCGGGGTCAGCGCGCGGTCGTCAGTCAACGACCCCGCGTGCGGATCGTCGAGCAGGCGGGCGATACCGAAATCGAGCAGATGCGGAA
>JANMSL010000385.1:0-2112 GCA_031389245.1 Lysobacterales bacterium
CGTAGCTGCAATCCGGGCGCCACTCCGTGTCGGTTTCGGTTCGCATGGCGATCAATACGAATAAAGGCGATGCCTGCGCTTCGGACACCAGACGAACGAGAAACTCGCGTGTGGACGGGTCGATCCAGTGCACGTCATCTACCATCAGGCAAACCGGTGACCGCATCGCAACCGCCCGGAACCAGGCCAGCAGCACCGCCAGCGTGCGCTCTCGCAGTCGTTCCGGCGCAAGTGCGGGCTCTGCAATTGGCGGATCGTGGGAAGGGGAAAAAAGCGACGCGACCAGTTCGACCGCAGCCGCGTCGGCAGCAAAAATCTCCGCCGGCATCCCACGCGCTATTTTTTGCATGCGGACCTGATGATCATCGTGGGATTGAAGCTTCAGGTAATCGCGCAAAGGCCCAATGAGAGCGTTAAACGCGCTCGCGCTGGCGCTGGAGTTGCATCGGTACTCGATCACCCTTTGCCCTCGGGCCTGAATATGGCGCCGAAACTCACGTAATAGGCGCGATTTACCAATTCCGGCCTCGCCTGAAACCACGACCACCTGGCGCTTGCCACTGCTGGCAACATCCCAGCTGCGCGCGAGCATGTCGAGCTCGGCCTCGCGCCCGACGAATGGCGTCAGGCGTGGCAGGCGCCTGGAAGCGTCCGGGTCATCCGTGCGCAGGCGGATCGCGCGATAAAGCGACTGGGGTTCCTCGATTCCTTTGAGACTGACATCACCACCGAGCCGCCTCAGATCGATGTAAGGTTCGACCAGCCGGCGTGTGGCCTCGGAGACAATCACGGAGTTGGGCTCTGCCACGGTTTGCAGTCGCGCCGCAAAATGGACCGCCAGGCCAACCGGTTGACCCGATTTGACGGCAACCCTTCCGGTAGCGATGCCAACGCGCACCCGCAGTCCAAGACGCGTGACCGCCTCAACCATGGCAAGTCCGGCATTCACCGCTTGGTAGGCAGATCCCTCGGTTGCCACCGGAAAGCCGAAATAACACATGACACCATCGTCACCTTGCGGGTCGTCAGGCACCCCGCCGTGACGCGTGATGATCGACGTGCAGCAGGCATGGAATTCGGTCAGCACCTGGCTGTAGCTCTCGCAGCCGACCTGTCCCAGTAGGCTCGTGGAGTCAACCAGGTCAAACGACAGGGCGGTAACCTGGCGCAGGCTATCGTCGATGGATGACATCGTCATACCGCCGCGGCATCGCCACACCCTTGGTCATAGCGCAACGTCCTGCACGGCGACGACGCGACCTTCGAGGGGATCTGCTTGCCAATCTGCATTACGCGAACCATGCGTGCACAGGGTGCCGAGAAAAACCGCAAGTTTCGAACGTTGCGTTCATCTAAAGACCAGTTCTTCTGACCGGACAGACACCATCGGCCCGAATCCGTCGCAGACGCCGAACGCGCGAGCACTACAGAGGCTACCCTGGTGTCACGCCCGCGCAAGGGCGGTGCCGCTTCGACGGCATCCGCCAAGGTTGCGTGGGGATGCCCCCAACTCAGGTCTGGCGCGCTTGCATTGAACAGGGTGGACGCAATCATCCGCTGCAGTTTCTTGCTCTAGGTCATCTCCATTTTGGAGAAAGATCGGCCAGCCGCATTCAACACACCATCAGCGAATCTGGAACTTTGACAGTCCAGACTCTCAGGCAGAGCGACGAACAGGACAGTCAATCCCTTGCGAGGAAGTGTCGCAGCCGTGGGAACAGTCGTCAAGCGTCGATCCCGACAAACGACGTGGGCGGTTCCAGTGCGAGTTGGCATGGCACCGACAATAACCTGAATATTGCATCATGTCAACAATATTTAGTGACTACAAAAAAACCCAAAAAAATCTGCTCAGCAGCTAAATTCCTCTGTGTTGACAGGCACTTAGCGCGATGCAGTGACTACGAAATGGCGGGAACTTCAGATTAGACTGCGGCATTGTTCGTGCCTTGAAGCTGTGTCAAAGTGCGAACCCAGAGGGGGTGCGATGGTCTGGTCGGACGCCGTCGCGTACCGCTGCCTGCAGGCATTCCCCTAAACTAGCAGCCTATGCCCTTGCCCACTCCGATCGAGCGCGTGACGATCAACCTTGCTGAACGCAGTTACCCGATT
>JANMSL010000442.1:0-1514 GCA_031389245.1 Lysobacterales bacterium
GGCCCTCATTTTCGCAACGACCGCATCAGCGTTTCACGGGCCGAGGCAAGGTGCAGCGAACACGCCTTTTCCACGCGGCGCAGATTGCGCTCCTGTAGCGCTTCCATGAAGGCCAGATGTTCCTGCACCGCCGCCTCGTTCCGCGCCCGTTCGTCATGCTTGTTCCACTGATAGTGGTAGTGAAAGATCATGGTGATGATGTCGTAAAAGCTGTCGATGAACCGGTTGGGCAGCACCGAATTGATCAGCCGGTGAAACCGGCTGTCGAGGTCGGAAAAGTCGTGAAACCGCACGTCGATATCCTGCAGCAGGGCGACATGGCCAAGCCTCAGCTCTTCAAGCTGCGCCCAAAGCGGTGACCCCTCCGGCAGGGCCGCAAAGGCCCGGGCCGAGCGCATTTCAAACATCTCGCGGATGTCGAACAATTCGCGCGCAAAGCTGACGGTGAAACCCCGGAATTCCCATCCCGACCCGATTCGCTTTTCGATCAGGCCAAAGCGCTGAAAGCGGTTCAGAAACTCGCGCACCACATTGGTGGCGACGCCGAACTGCCGGGCAAGCTCCAGCTCGTTGATCACAGTGCCCGGTTTTGCGTCGTCGCGCAGCATCCATTGCATGAAGCGCTTCTCGACCTGGGCCGAGATCGACACGGTTTCGGCTGCCGGGAAGCTGTCGTCTTCCACGGGCTTTCCGGTTCGCGTCCGTGACCGGCCCTGCTGCTGGATCAGGCCGCGTTCCTGCAACGCGCTCAAGACCTTGCGGACCGTGGTGCGACTGACCTGCAGCGATTTGGCAAGCATGGATTCCGAGGCAATCTCTTCCCCGTCGCACAGCATGCGGATCATGTCCAACGCCGCGTTGAAGGCGCGCTTGTAGGTCGCGTCGGTTTTCATAAACCCTCTCTTTCCGTTTTTTAACCTATAAAAAACACTTTGGTTTGTCAATGCACTGTGCTTTTTTACGCACAAAAAACTCCAATGTGCCCAACGGAGGGAATGTGGAACTGCATTCGTCAATCGGTAGCGCGCCCGCAAGGCGCCTGTCTGGCGTCAACAGCGGGTTCACCCTCGCCACAGCCGGAACCGGACTTGCTCAGGAGGCGGTGAAGATCGGCTTCACCACCAAATTCCCGGTGCCCTTCTTCGCCACGATGGAGGATGCCGCCAAAGCCTATGCCGTGGCCAATCCGGGCGTCGAGATCATCTATGGGCAGGGGCAATCGGCCACCGACATCGAAGGGCAGATCGCCCAGATCGAATCCATGGTCGCGCAGGGTGTGCAGGGCATTGCCCTGACCCCGGTTGACCCGACCGTAGCCGCTGCCCTTGACAAGGCAATCGCCGGCGGGGTGAAAATCGTGCTGATGGACAACAACATCCCCGACTGGGAAGGCCGCACCGCGCTGGCCACCACCGACAACTACGCGGCAGGCAAGATCGCCGGCGAATATCTGGCGACCGTGCTGAAGGACGGCGACACGCTGGGCATTCTGGAAGGCGTGCCGGGCGTGCCGG
>JANMSL010000302.1:0-9996 GCA_031389245.1 Lysobacterales bacterium
GCTGCCGGCATGATCCCCGAAACAGTGCGTTACGCCTTCTACTTCGGCGCCGTGCTGCTGCTGGCTGCGGTCGGTTGGACCATCTTCAGCACGCGCGAGTACCCGCCCGATCAGCTCGCCGCGTTCGATGATGCAGAGCCAGAGTCAGCGGCGCGCGTTGGACGCCCGCCATCGCTCGGCAAGGGACTGCTTTGGCTCATCGCTGGTCTAGGCTTCTCCGCGGCAATCTATTTTGATCAATGGACGCGAGACCTCTACATTCTTGCTGGCCTGATCGCTTTCTATGGCGTCGCGCTGGTGGTGCTGGCGCGGTCCAGTTCGAGCAACATGTTCAATCTGATCATGACCGACCTGCACGAAATGCCAGACACCATGCGACGACTGGCCGTAGTGCAATTCTTTTCCTGGTTCGCCCTGTTTGCGATGTGGATCTACACCAACGGCGCGGTGACCGCGGTGCATTTCGGCAGCAGCGACACCACCTCGGCCGCTTACAACGAAGGCGCCAACTGGGTTGGCGTATTGTTTGCTGCGTACAACGGCTTCGCCGCACTGGCGGCTCTGGTGATTCCGCGCATGACGGTGAAATTCGGCCTGCGCCACACCCATCTGATCAATCTTTGGATCGGCGCTGCGGCGCTACTTTCGTTCCTGCTGATTCGCGATCCGCAATGGCTGATGTTGTCGATGGTCGGCGTCGGCTTCGCCTGGGCATCCATTCTCTCGCTGCCCTACGCACTGCTGTGCGACAGCCTGCCGGCGAAGAAAATGGGTGTCTATATGGGCATCTTCAATTTTTTCATCGTTGTGCCGCAGTTGCTCGCCGCCAGCCTGCTTGGTTTGTTGTTGAAAACGTTTTTCGGCAATCAACCGATCTATGCGCTCGCCATCGGTGGTGTCAGCTTCGTGCTCGCTGGTTTGTGCGTGTTGCGCGTGGCCGAACCCGCCCGGCGTTCGTAGCGCGGGCGAATTACGCTCGCTGTTTGTTCTCGATAGATTCGAATCACTTCCAACGCATGCGGAGCGAGCCCCGCATCTACAACGGCAAAGGTAGGAATCCATCATGCGTCTGATCAATCTCAACGTCTTGCTGTGTGCAATCGCGACGGCGCTTTGTGGCTGCGCTACGACTTCATCGAATTCCGCCACGCCCGCCGACTACTACGGCACTTTGCACCCGTTCGCCGCTGAAGCGGTGTACTTCGTGGTCACTGATCGCTTCGTCAATGGCGATCTGACTAACGACTATCGCGATCAGGGCGGCGCCAACCGCTCGTTCGATCGTCCACTGCGGTGTCCCGACGGCGTCATCGACAACACTGGTTATCTCGGCGGCGATTTTCGTGGCCTGCTCAACCACGCCGACTACATCCGCGAAATGGGTTTTTCCTCAGTGTGGATCACCCCCATCGTCGACAACCCGGACGAGGCCTTCACCGGTGGCGACACGATCACCTGCACCTCAATTCTTACCGACCGCGGCAAGGCCGGCTACCACGGCTACTGGGGCATCAACTTCTACAAGGTTGACGAACATCTGCCCAGTCCAGGTCTCGAGTTCAGCGACCTGACGCGCGCACTGCGCCAGAAAGGATTGAAGACTGTACTGGATATTGTCGCCAACCACGGCTCACCGGGATACAGCATGCCCAAGGCGCAAAGCGGCTTCGGAAAAATCTACGCAGCCGATGGCAGCTTGCTGGCAGATCACCAGAATCTTCCGCCGGATCAGCTTGATCCGGAGCATGAACCATTGCATCGATTCTTCAACAAGGAAGGCAATCTGGCCCAGCTCGCCGATCTCGATGGCGGCAATCCGGCAGTGATGGACTATCTGACCGGCGCCTATCTGCAATGGATTGATCAAGGCGCCTATGCCTTCCGCGTCGACACCGTGCCCTACCAGCCGACGACGTTCTGGAAAGAGTTCGCTTCGCGAGTCCGCGAAAAGCATCCGGATTTCTTCATGTTTGGTGAGGTGTTCAAATTCACCGCGGACGAGCTGGCACCATTCACCTGGCCCGAAAGTGGCGCGCTGAGCGTGCTCGACTTTCCACTCAAGGCGGCGATGGCCGAAGTGTTTCCGAACCCAGCCAGCGATTACGCGCGCATCGCCAAAGCGCTGTATGTGGAAAGCGGTCCCTATCAAAATCCCTATGAGCTGGCCACGTTCTACGACAACCATGACATGGCGCGCATGCAGGCCAGCGATGCCGGTTTCATCGATGCACACAACTGGTTGTTTACCGCGCGCGGTATTCCGGTGATTTACTACGGCTCCGAGATCGGTTTCATGCGCGGCCGCGTCGAACACGCCGGCAATCGCAATTATTACGGCGTTGAGAATATCGCTGCCGCCGCAAACCATCCGATTCGTCAGCAATTGGCACGCATCGCCAAGTTGCGCGCCACTAGTCCGGCGTTGCAGCGCGGACTGCAGTTGAATCTGCAATTCGATGGTCAGCGTGCTGCCTTCCTGCGCGTGTATCAGCATGAAGGCCTGACGCAGACGGCGCTGGTTCTGCTCAATAAGGGCGGCGCGGCTGCGAATTTCTCTTTGGATGCACTTCCCGTCGGAAAGTGGCGCAGCGCGCTTGGCGACAGTGTCATGGATGTAGCCGTCAAGCGGCCGATCGATATCAGCGTCGCCGCACACGATGTTGCCGTGTGGTTGCTCGACACGCCCATCGTCGAATCGCGCTGGACAGCCAAGCTGGATCGTTTGATGAAGCGCAGCGTGCATCGCAAGAATTGACCCACCGAAGTGCAGATGTTCGGTGGGTCCGACCTGTGGTCGGACGCTTTGGATCTGCGATTTCTGTCTGGAAGCGTCCGCGCACAGCGCGGACCCACCAAAGCCCGGAAGCGTCCGCGCATAGCGCGGACCCACCGAAGTACAGATGTTTGGTGGGTCCGACCTGTGGTCGGACGCTTTGGATCTGCGATTTCTGTCAGGCAGAGTCCGCGCACAGCGCGGACCCACCAAAGCCCGGAAGAGTCCGCGCACCGCGCGGACCCACCAAAGCCCGGAAGAGTCCGCGCACAGCGCGGACCCACCGACGCTCGGAGATACTCGACCGAAGCGGCTAGAGCTTGCGCGGCGCACCACACGAGCGACGAATGACCAACTGCGCCGGCAGCATCACACTGATTGCTGGTTCGCCACGAATCTGACCGAGCACGCTATCGACCAGCATTTCGCCGGCGCGCTTGGTGTCTTGAATCACTGTGGTCAATGGCGGATTGGCGAAGCTCGCCATCGGGATATCGTCAAAGCCCGCTACCGATACCTGTTCCGGCACGCGCATACCTGCCTCGGTCAGCGCACGCATGGCACCGATGGCGAGCAGATCGCTGGCAGCAAATACCGCATCGAATGGCGCTTGCCGTGCAATCAGCGCGCGCATCGCATCGAAGCCCATGCTCTCGATCGAATCGGCGGCGTCAATCTGCAGCCCAGTATCGACTTCGATTCCGGCTGCATTGAGTGCGCGGCAATGACCAAGATACCGATCGCTGAATTCAGGGCAGTGCGCAGAAACATCGCCGACGAATGCGATCCGGCGGCGTCCGAGCGCGAGCAGATGCTCGGTCATCACGCGGCCACCCTGGACGTTGTCGCAGCCAATGGAAATATCTGGCTGTCCAGGCAGCACCGGTCCCCAGCGTACAAAGTGCGTGCCCTGATCGACCAGTTTTTGCAGCTTGCTGCATGACACCAGATAGTCACCATAACCCAGTAGGATCAACCCATCTGCCTTGTGACTGTCCTGATAGTCGGCGTGCCAGTCATGCGAGGACTGCTGAAACGAAATCAGCAAGTCGTAGCCCTGGCGAACACAGGCACGGGTAATCGATCCCAGCATCGACATGAAAAACGGATTGATCTGCGAATCGTCCGAGGTCGGGTCCTCGAACAGCAACAGTGCCAAGGTCACCGAATGCTGGCGTCGCAGATTCGACGCGTTCTTGTCGACCTTGTAGTTGAGCTCCTTCGCGATCGCCTGAATCTTGTGCCGCGTGTCATCGCTGACCAGTTTGCTGTCACGCAGCGCACGCGACACCGTCGATTGCGACACGCCAGCGTGATAGGCAATGTCGAACGAAGTGGCCCGGCCCTTGATCGAAATCGTCATGCGCTCATCCTTGCACTCCGATGGCGCCATCCGATCACTCGCGGGCGTCGGCAGACATCGGTAGCGAACGCAATCTTAACGTCATGCTCGACTTCGGCCATGGCGCAGTGCAGCATTGCGTCCAGCGAGGAGCAGGCGATGAGCAATAGGGTGGTTGACTACGCAATGCGCTCCGACAAATGTCTCGGCGGCGCGATGTCCGCCGAGCAATTCCAATCTGCGCATCTCGACCGCATCAGGAACGAATCGCGCGACTGGACCCACTCTTGTTTGAGTTACTCGCCCAGCTCGTCGGCGATGTCGACTCGCTGAGCGACAATCAGCATTTGCTTGCCTCAAGTCCCGAGTTCTACTTCGACGAAAAAGCGCTCCGCGTGAGCGTGCACAGTGCAGCAATTCGCATGACGGGCGCAAGGGCGCACGGAACAACGTAAGCACGTCGGATTATTTCCAGCTGAGTGCTCGGACATGCTTCGACACTCACCTGATGGCAATGCATCCGCCGCCTTCTGCGGTCGCGGTATTCGATGTCGTTTGCAGATGAATACGTATGCAAGGCCATCGGTGCACAGGCCCGTACGGCGCTAAGCTTTCAGCCTTGCTGGCAGCGCATGTGGGTGGCTGCGGGGCACAGTTCAGGGAAGCGCAATGAGCAAGCCGACTTGGTGGCGTGGCGCCATCATCTATCAGATCTATCCGCGCAGTTTTCTCGATACCAATGGCGATGGTGTTGGCGATCTGCCGGGCATCACTGAGCGTTTGGACTATGTGGCGGGTCTGGGCGTGGACGCAATCTGGGTTTCGCCTTTCTTCACTTCGCCGATGGCGGATTTTGGTTACGACATTGCCGATTATCGTGATGTCGATCCGCTGTTCGGGACACTGGCGGATTTCGATCGGCTGATCGGGAAGGCGCATGCGCTCGGTTTGAAAGTGATGATTGATCAGGTGCTCAGTCACACTTCGATTGAGCATGCCTGGTTCAAAGAGAGTCGCGAGAGCCGCGACAATCCCAAATCCGATTGGTAAGTGTGGGCCGATGCCAAGCCCGATGGCTCGCCGCCGAACAACTGGTTGTCGATCTTCGGTGGCGTGGCCTGGCAATGGGAGCCGCGTCGCCGGCAGTATTTTCTGCACAATTTCCTGGCCTCGCAGCCGGATCTCAATTTCCACAATGCGCAAGTGCGCACGGCGACACTGGACAACGTGAAATTCTGGCTTGACCGTGGCGTCGATGGCCTGCGTCTGGACGCGATCAATTTCTGTTTCCACGATCGCTTGCTGCGCGACAATCCGGCCAAGCCCGAAGCGCTTCGTGTCGGCCGTGGCTTCAGTCCGGACAATCCGTACGCGTTTCAGTATCACCTGTACAACAACACGCAGCCAGAAAACCTGGTGTTTCTGGCTGAACTGCGGTCCTTGATGAATGCTTATCCCGACGTAGCAGCGCTTGGCGAAATTTCCTCTG
Source organism: Lysobacterales bacterium (assembly GCA_031389245.1). GTDB lineage: Bacteria > Pseudomonadota > Gammaproteobacteria > Xanthomonadales > Ahniellaceae > 0-14-3-00-62-12. The sequence goes on from JANMSL010000302.1 coordinate 5,605, forward strand.
AGGATTCGCTGGCGACCATGGCCGAATACACCGGGCCACAGCGGCTGCACATGGGTTATAGCTTTGAGCTGCTGACCCCGGACATATCGGTACAGCATGTACGCGAAACCGTGCGCAGCCTGGAAGCGCGCATGACCGAGGGCTGGCCGTGTTGGTCGATTTCCAATCACGATGTGCAGCGCGTGGTCAGTCGCTGGGGCGGCGTATCGCCTCCGGATTACATCGCCAGTCAGCTGACCGCGCTGGTGTGTGCGCTGCGCGGGTCGGTGTGTATCTATCAGGGCGAAGAACTTGGCCTGACCGAGGCCGATTTACCGTTCGAAATGCTGCAGGACCCATACGGCATCGCATTCTGGCCCACCTTCAAGGGCCGCGATGGGTGTCGAACGCCGATGCCGTGGGACGCCTCGCCCAACGCAGGGTTCAGCACGGGTACGCCGTGGTTGCCGATTCCCGCCGCGCACAGTGGCCTGAGCGTCGCCGAACAAAGTGGGCAATCCCATTCGCCGCTATTGCGATTGCGCGCGTTTCTGAACTGGCGCAAGCAACACCCGGCATTGATGTGGGGCGATGTGACCGTGCATGAGAGTGACGAGCCGGTATTGTTGTTGACCCGTCGATTCGGAGAATCATCGCTGCTGGCCGCGTTCAACTTGTCCGCGATCGAGCAGTGCGTGCCGGTGCCGGGCAAGGCCGCAATGCACGTTGTGAATGGTCACGGCCTGGTTTCGGGTGCGATCGAGGCGCAATCGCTGCGCCTGCCGCCGCATGGTGTCTTGTTTGCCAGCAACTGATTGCGCGGCGGGAGCGGCCGGATACTGATCCCACAGACCTCTTTCCTACGCGGCCTTCAGCTTGCCCAGGTGTGGGGCGATGGTTTTGCGCAGGTCGTCGCCCAGATGCATATTGCCGGCAACAATTTGACCGTTGTCCAGAAACCCGTTGCCGCCCTTGAAATCTGTGCACTGACCGCCCGCTTCACGAACCAGCAGCACGCCGGCGGCGATGTCCCAGGGTTTGACGCCGGCTTCAAAATAACCATCGAAGCGGCCACAGGCGACGTAGGCCAGATCCAACGCTGCCGAGCCGGTGCGCCGAATGTCTTCTGCCTTGCTGAGCAGATCGCGAGTCATCGCCAGATGGGTTTCGATATTGTGGCGTTCGCGCGGAGCAAAACCGGTGGCCAGCAAAGCGCCGTCGAGGTCTTTGCGCTGTCCAACGCGCAATCGGCGGTCGTTGAGCAGGGCGCCACGTCCTTTCTCGGCCGAAAATATCTCGTCGCGCAGCGGATCGAAGACCACGCCAAGCAGCGGTTCACCGCGTTCAAGCAACGCTACCGACACCGAGAAATGCGGAAATCCATGGATGAAGTTGCTGGTGCCATCGAGTGGATCGACTACCCAGACGAAGCGCGAGTCACCGGTTTTGCCGCTTTCCTCGCCGAGAAAGGCATGGTCGGGAAAGGCGCGCTTGAGGTCGCGCTGGATTTCCTGCTCGACGACGCGGTCGACTTCGGTAGCAAAATCATGCTTGGCCTTCTCCATGACCGGAATCGAGTCCCGGCGCGGCAGCTGGCGCATGATCAGTTGACCGGCGTTGCGCGCAGCCTTGATGGCGATGTTGATGGCGCCGTTGCGCATGATTGCTCCGATGTTTGAAAGAAGTCGACTTCCGTTGCCGGAATTGCAGTCGCCGGGGTTTACAGTCGCCGGAGGATGCAATCGTCGCAAACCCGGATCCGCCCTTTCGGCGGCGCGCGCAGGGTAGCGCAAGCGCGGCGGACACTCCACCCAACATTGTGCGGTGTTTGGTCGCGTCCACTCCCGCCATGCGACGCCGATCGATAAATAGTTGGCCAGGGCCCACCCTGCGCACGGCGCCGATACAATCCGGCCATGACTTCAATCCCGTTGGAAAGACTGGATCGCGTGTACGTGGCCCTGGTCGAGACCCAGATGCCCGAGAACATCGGTTCGGCAGCACGCGCAATGAAGGCCATGGGCCTGCGCCGGTTGGTCCTGGTGGCGCCGCAGGCATTTCCGCATGACCGCGCCAACGCTCTGGCTGCTGGGGCCGATGATGTGCTTGCCGCGGCAAAGGTCTGTGCCAGCGTTACCGAAGGCCTGGGGGAGTGTGGATTCGTGCTGGGATGTACCGCGCGCAGCCGTTCGGTGAGTATGCCAATGCTGACGCCTCGTGAATCGGCGCAGCGACTGATCGAAGCCGCGGGGCGCGGCCCCGTGGCAATCATGTTCGGTTCTGAACGCGTGGGGCTGAGCAATGCCGACCTCAGCCGTTGCGATGCCGCGGTGCATATCCCCACGGACGCGGCATTCTCGTCATTGAACGTGGCCCAGGCGGTGCAGGTCCTGGCCTACGAGCTGCGGCTTGCTGCGTTGGCTTGCACAGATTTGGAAATTCAGGGCTCCATTCCGGCGCTGGTGCCGCGAACTGCTTCCGTACAAACTGAATCCAGTCAATCCGAAGAAGCGGATATCGCAGCGACGCTGGCCGAAATGGAGGGCTATTTTGCCCATCTTGAACAAACGCTGGCAGATATCGACTTCCTGAAAGGGCGCTCGGCCCGCATCATCATGCAGCGCCTGCGCCGCCTGTACCTGCGCGCCGTGCCAAGTCAGCGCGAGGTGCAGATCCTGCGCGGCATCCTCAGTGACGCCCAGCGTCAGGCCACGCTGGCGCGGCACAATCGTTAAATCAGTGTTGGCGCGGCCGCGCGCGGATCCTGCAGGCAAACATTGTTGAACCTGGCGACCCGTTCAATAGCCAGGGTCGCAGATGTAGGTTGACGTGCTAACTTCTACAATGATGTTCCGGCAGGGGCCGGAATCCCTTTCAAACGGTCCATGTGCCCTAGCCAGAATCCAAGCTCAGTTTCACTGTGGTGCCTTGGCAAACGATTGCTCTGGGCACTGATGCTGTGCGTTGCAGTGGACGCACAGGCAAGCAGCGAGCGCGCGTCCACATTGGTGATCGGGCGGATCAGCGACAACCCGCGGGCCGATGTCCAGCGCCTGCGACCGCTGTTGGAATATGTCGTGCCTAAACTGCGCCACGTCGGTATCGAACGCGGTGAAATCTTGTTGGCGCGCGATCCGATGCAACTGCGAAGTTATTTGCGGCGCGGACGCGTCGACTGGGTTACCGAAACCGCGGCGATGGCGGCAATGCTCGGTGCGGACGCGGGCGCCACGCCGGTATTGCGCGGGATGCGTGAAAATGAAGGCGCCTATCGCAGCGTGATTTTCGTTCGTCGCGACAGTGGCATCGAAACGCTCGATCAGTTGCTCGGCAAGCGCGTCGCACTGCAGATGCGTTCGTCCACCAGTTCGTTCTACCTGCCACTGTTGATGCTGCGCGATGCCGGCCTGCCGATTGTCGAATTGGCCTCGCCCGACGATGCGCCCCTGGACGCCGAAGTCGGGTTTCTGCTGGCGCGATCTGAATTCAATATCGCTACCTGGGTAGAGAAGGGTCTGACTGATGCCGGTGCCTTCAGCAATCGTGACTGGGGCAATCCGACGCATATGCCCGAATCGTTTCGCAATCACATGCGCCTGATCGCGCAAAGCCAGGACGTGCCACGCGCGGTCGAACTGATGCGGGCCGATGTCGATCCAGTAGTCCGTGCTGCGCTGATTGCGGTGTTGATTGGCGCAAGCGAAGATGCTGCAGCCAACGCAGCAATGCACGAGTATTTTGGAACGACCCGATTCGTGGCGATTGAACCGGCGTCTGCCGCAGTTCTGGAAAAACTCGGTGATCAGGTGTTGGCGTTGAGGCGGGAAGTGGAATGACATCCGATCCCTTGAGAGCACGCTACTGGACGCTGGCCATTGCGTTGATCATGGGCATTGTATCGGTCCTGTGGCTGTCGTTGTGGCTCGAACGCGGCAGTGCCGTGGCCGAAGCGCAGACACGGACGATTGCGATCGAAGCGCAAACTCGGCAAGCCATTGAACGGCGACTGCAGGCCAGCGCCGGGATGCTCGCCGATGCGCTGATCAATCCGGTCTATTTTTACGATTTGCAGGTGATCGGACAGTTGCTCTCCGGCGTTCGCAATCAGCCGGATATCGGTTACGCCGTAGTGTTGGATCGGCACGGCCAGGTGCTGCATGACGGCACGTCCGATATCGCGAGATTTTCCGAGCGCCCTGGTGATGATTTTGCTGCGCCCGCGTTTGCCACGCGGGTTCCGATTTTGCAGAACTCGGCGCGCTGTATGGAAGTGAGTTATCCGCTGATGTTGGGCGAGGACCGCCTCGGCGTATTGCGACTGGGGTTGGATCTCGAGCTGGTTCAAAACGAAGTCGCAGTCGGGCCATTGCCAGCTCGATCGGATGCGCGCTGGCTGCTGCCGCTGGCGTTGCT
>JANMSL010000505.1:0-1980 GCA_031389245.1 Lysobacterales bacterium
CATTCCTGGAGCCGCCTGGCGAGCGCGCGACCAACGACGGCTACGCACAATTGCTCGAACTCGCGGCGATCAGCGAGGACCGGCGCCAGCTCACCGCCATCGGCCGTCAACTGGCACGGCTGCCGATCGATGTGAAACTTGCGCGCATGCTGCTGGAGTCTGAAAAGCTCGGCGCGCTGCGCGAAATGATCACCATCGCAGCATTCCTGTCGACCCAGGACCCGCGCGAGCGACCGGCCGATGCGCGCGCTGCCGCCGATGCCGCCCACGCCCAGTTTATCGATCCGCACTCCGACTTTGTCGGCGTGCTCAGGCTTTGGGCCGCTTACACTCTGGCGCATGAAGAGCTCACTCAATCAAAGTTGCGCGACTGGTGTGAATCGCGCTTTCTGTCATTCATGCGCATGCGCGAATGGCGCGAACTGCATCGGCAACTTCTGCTGCAAACCGATGAGCTGGGATGTAAGCTGGCGGCCGCGGATAAGCCAGCCAGTTTTGAAGCGCTGCATCGCGCGCTGATCTCCGGGCTGCCCGGCAACCTCGGACGCAAGGACGAGAAGGGCGTCTACCATGGCCCGCGCGGGCGGCGTTTTCAGGTATTTCCAGGCTCGGCTGTGGCCAAGAGCCCGCCGCTGTGGGTGCTGTCGGCCACATTGCTGGATACGCAAAAACTCTACGGCATCACCAATGCGCGCATTGAACCGCAGTGGGCGGTGGAACAGGCGGCGCACCTGATTCGCCGCGCGCACCACGACCCGCATTGGGACCGCAAGCGCGGACAGGTGATGGCCTTCGAGCAGATCACGCTTTTTGGATTGATTCTGGTGGAGCGCCGGCCGGTGCATTACGGCAGCATTGATCCGACGGCCGCGCGCGCGATTTTTATCCGCGAGGCCCTGGTGCCCTGCGAAGTCGATTTGCGGGCACGCTGCATTGCGCACAACCGTAGCGTGCTGGAGCAGGCGCGTGCCGAGGAGTCGAAGCAGCGCCGGCACGGACTGCTGCGTGACGAAGCCGAGCTCGCGGCCTGGTGGGACGCGCGGTTGCCGATCGATATCCACAATGCGGCGGCACTGGATGCCTATGCGCGCCGGGCCAAGCCAGAACAGTTGCAGGCACTCGAATGGCGGCTCGATGATGTCCTGCACAGTGGCGGCAGCGACGCGGATCGATTCCCACAACACTGGAATTCGGGAAGTGATGCGCAGGGGCGCGAACGCTGCCGACTCAGCTATGCGTTTGACCCGGGCAAGCCGGATGATGGCGTCACTTTGCATTTGCCACTGGCGTGGCTCAACGCGGTGACGCAGGCGCAGATCGGCTGGTTGGTGCCTGGCATGCTGGAAGCCAAGGTTGCCGAACTGATTCGAGCTCTGCCCAAGGCGCTGCGGCGCAATTTTGTACCTGCGCCCGATTTCGCGCGGGCATTTGTCGAAGCACAGACCGCGCGCGCGGAAATCTTGACCACCGCACTGGGTGCTTATCTCAGGCGTGTCACCGGCATTGAGGTACCGTCAGTCGAGTGGCAGGCCGCCGAGCGCGCGCTACCCGTGCACCTGCGCATGCGCATCTGTCTGCTCGACGAGGGCAAACAGATACTCGCCGAGAGTCGAGATCTGAATGGTTTGCGCCAACAGTTTGGCGAGCGTGCGCGCGCAGCATTTGCCGAGAAGGCGGCGGGTGAACTGGCAAAGGAAGATCTGCGTTCATTTCCAGCCGAACCCATAGCGCACAGCGTCACCGCAGCTTCCGGAATGCAGGCGTTCCCGGCGTTGGTAGACCGCGTGCATCGCGTCGATCTGGCGGTGTTTGAACAGGAAGCGGAAGCGCGTGGCGCGCATGCCGCCGGGGTCAGGCGCTTGTTGCGCTTTGCGCTCGCCGAGAAACTCAAGCAGGTGCGCAAGCAGTTGCCGCTCGGCGCGAAACTGGCGCTCGCCTACACGCCGATGACCTCGCCCGAGCAATTGCGCGAGGACATCG
>JANMSL010000549.1:0-2559 GCA_031389245.1 Lysobacterales bacterium
GACCCCGAGCACGAGCTGGCGCATTACTACAAATACGCCGAGATCTATCACGGTCGCAAACTCATCGCCAATCCCGACCCATCACAGTGCGCCACCACACCCTGGGTATTCAAGGGCCACCCCATTGCCTTCGACCCGGCCGGTGTCTATCCCGTTATCAGCAATCCGAGCGTGCACAGCTTTCACAGCAAACCCCGACTGCATGATCTCAACCACGCATTCAATACGGCCTATTCCGATCTGTTGCGCAAACTGCATCAGGTGTTCAACGGCAGGCCAGACTGGCTGGGACCGGCCTTGCTGACCATGCAGAATCTCAAGTCACAGGCGCAGTTGCTGATGTCGCAGGAAGTGGTGCCGGGCCAGACCGCTGGTCCGACTTTTCAATACCTGCCAGCCGGTGAATCGGGAGCAAGCGCATGAGTCAGAGCCAAACCAACTGGTGGATGTTTCACGGCGACCCGGAGCACAGTGGACTGGTCAAGGGCAGCCGCATCAGCCGCGACACGCTGTGCAATTTCAAGTTGCTGCATGACATCGATATTCCCGGCCCGGTGTTGTCGGTGCCGGCCATCGTCGATGGCTTCGTCTACGTCGGTCTCGCCAACAACCATGATCTGCCTGGCGCCAACGGCGGCAAGCTGCTGAAGATCGAACTCAGCAGTGGCAAGACGGTGGCGCAGTACGAATGGCCGATCAATCCGAATGATGGCGATTCGCATGGCTTCATGGGCATGGGCTGCACGCCGGCGGTGTGCAACGGTCGCGTCTATTTCAGCGCGTTCAACGGCAAATTCTATTGCTTGAGTGCAGACGACCTGGCACTGCAGTGGGTGGTGGATCTGCGCTCTGCCGATCTGAATTTCAACCAGCCTACTTCCAACCCCGGCCTGCCCCTGCCCAATCCACCCGCTGCGGGTTGGTCTTCGCCGGTGATTGCTGCGCTTGATGGCAACGATGGGCTTGTATTCGTCGGTATGGGCGAGGGCGAAAATCCAGGCTGCTTCGGATTCGTCTATGCACTGGATGCAGTCAGTGGCCAGGTGCAATGGATCCACTGCACTTGTCAGTACGTCGAAGGCGTGCCGAATCAGCCAAACGTGCTGCCGCCGAGTTCGGTGAACGGCACGCCACCTGCGCCGTTCTCGATCGGGCCCTGCGATCCGGCGATTCGCGGCGCTTCGGTATGGTCGTCGATCGCCTACGATGCGCAGCTCGATCGCCTGTACTGTGCCACCGGCAATCCATCGCCGGACAGCGCCCTGCCCTCCAAGGGTTTTTCCAATGGCATTCTGGCGCTGGACGCACCCACTGGCGAATTCCGCGGATTCTTTCAGCCACCACCGGAAAGCAGTTATCGCAGTACCGATGTCGATGTCGACTTCGGTGGATCGCCGACACTGTTCACCGTCAACGGTCGTCGCGTAGTGGCCGCGGGTTGCAAGAACGGCGGCTTCTTCGTCCTCGATGCGGCGACGCTGGAACTGCTGAACTGGCGTCAGTTGCTGCCCTATTACAACGATGGCACGCAGATCCCCAGCGTCGATCCGCATGTGGGGCCCAACGATCAGCGCCTGGATCCGTTCGTGCCCAATCGCATGTCCGATGACACCGACCAGGAAAATTATTCCGGCACCTACAGCACCGCGGCAGTGAATGTCGCGTTGGGACGGGTGTATATCGGCGTCGGTGGCAACAACTATCACAACGTTGAAGCCGGTATCGATTACGCCACCACACCGTTCCTGCGCGCGCTCGATTGGCAAACCCTGGAAGACGCCTGGGCGATGGACGACAGCAATCCGCGCCTGTACATCGAATCGCAACCACCGATGTATCGCACGCCGGGCGAATCCGGATTGAGTTCGCCGCTGGTAGTCAATGATCTGGTGTTCTGCTCCACATCCAAGGTCGCGGTCTACGCCTTCGACGCGTACAGCGGCAAGATGCTGTGGCACGACCCGCTGGGCGAACAGACCGGCGGCATGAATGGCGGTTACGGCTATTGCCTGGGACCTGCGATCAGCGGCGATTACATGGTGGCGGGCGCGTTGATCTTCGGGCGCCGCGGCGGCGTGCTGCGCATCTACGGATTGCACGATCAGTGAGCACGGACCCTGGACAATGACCGAAGTGCTGATCTTTGGCCTGCTCGCCGGGCTCGACAATCTGCAGGTGTGTTCGTCGCTGGGCCTGTTGCCACTGCAACGGCGGCGTCTGCATTTTCTGGCGGCAGCGTTCTGCGCCAGCGAAATCGGTGGCGCGGTGCTGGGTCTGCTATTGGGCCGAGGTCTGCTGACCGTGCTCGATCCGGTGGCCGAGAGTCTCGCCCCAATCGTGATGCTGATCTGCGGCGCTGCCGTGCTGTATCTGGCACTGCGTCGCGACCAGCCCGACCTCGCAGCGCTCGCCAATCATCGGGCACTGCTGCTCGGTGTGCCAATCTCGCTGAGTTTCGACAACGTCATCGCTGGCGCGGCGATCAGTTTTTCCAGTCACTCGATTGTGCAAGCGGCCTTGGTGATCGGCATCATCAGTGCCGCCATGTCCTGTATCGGC
>JANMSL010000557.1:0-5269 GCA_031389245.1 Lysobacterales bacterium
TCGGCGTACTCCTCGCAGGCCGAGGCGCAGGCGCGGGCCAGCGCCGCAGCACGCTCCTCGGCCTTGGCCAAGTCGCCCTTCATCAGGAGCAGCTCGCCCGAATACTCGAGCGCACCGCGATGCGTGGGTGCGATGCGCAAGGCCGCGTCGTAGTGGCGCTCGGCGCCGGGCAGATCGGGAGCGGCCTGCTTGCGCAGCACGTAGCCCATCAGGTTGTTCCAATCGGCATTGCCGCTGTCGTTGACACGCTTCAGCGCCGCAAGTGCATCGGGCCAGCGCTTGGCCTTGACGTGGCTGCGCGCAGCGGCCAGTTTGTCCACCGGCGCGGCCGCTTCGGGCTCCGCCATCGGCGTCATGTCCATGGCGAAGACCGACGTGGTAGCGAGGGCGAACAGCAGACACAGGATCGGCTTCATAGCGGGGCTCCGAACAGGCAGGCCGCGATCATCGCCGATCGCGCGGCGGCCTGGCCCGCGGGCGCATGCGGCTTCGCGTTCCTTTGAAGCTGTGGCGCTGTTGGCAGGCGGCCACCAGGGAATGGTCAAGCGGGTTCGCACGGATGTTCCCATCTACCGCATTGCGGGCCGCGGACTCGGTGCGCTGTAGGTCCGCCATGTGGGCACAGTGAGCGGTCAGCCACGGTCGCCGTTCCGTGCAACTCTCGTAGTGCATCATTCCGGCCTAGATCCCCTTCTGACAGGCCACCGCGATGCGACCAACGAATCTCGCGTTCCTTCGAATTGCCAAACGAGCTGAGCGCCAGGACGATGATGTGCTTCAGAAGACGTTTGTCGACTTCGGCTCGGTCTTTACGGCGCTTTCATCGATTGACCATCAAATCGTATATGGCCGTCGAGGCACTGGAAAAACCCACTTGTTGAGCGTGCTGAGGCAAGCAAAGCAAGCAAGCGGCGAATTGGCAGTTCAACTCGACATGCGAAATCTTGGCTCTGCCGGTGGCGTGTACGCCGATCCGTCTATACCCATTGCTCAACGTGCGACACGTCTGCTGGTCGACGTGCTTGCGGCTATCCATGGGCGGCTGTTTGAGCAGGCTGTGGAGCATGACGGCCCGGTAAATCTAGGGGTCGCGGGCACCGCATTGGACGAGCTCTTCGAAGCGCATAGCGCAGTCCGCGTGATTGGCACAACGATTGTTGAGACCCTCGCATCCGCGGAAAGCGCTGGTACTGCGGAGTCCAAGCTCGGCTTCGCTGCTTCGCCGTCGACAGCTTCGCTTTCGCTAGAGGCGAAGGTGGTCGAGTCTGACCGGGAGGCGGTGTCCGCGAAGAAGACGGTAACTGGCAGTGAGGTACATCGAGTCAATTTTGGAAGTGTCGGCAGTGCTCTACGCAAGGTTGTTCAATCATTGCCAAAGCAACGCCTCTGGATACTGATAGACGAGTGGAGCGAGGTTCCTCTTGACCTTCAACCCTTACTTGCCGACCTACTAAGGCGGGCAGTCTTTCCGATCAACGGCGTGACCGTCAAGATTGCAGCCATTGAACAGCGAAGCCGCCTTCTCATCCCAGACGCGACCGTAGGCAACATTGGTCTTGAACTTGGTGCGGATCTTTCAGCCGCGATAAATCTCGATGACTTCATGGTCTTTGACAACGACGAAGAGAAGGCAGTCGCCTTTTTCAAGGCTCTTGTGTTGAAGCACGTCCAGGCTTCGCTTGAGGCGGAGGGCTTGGCTGTTCCAGGAAATGAAGCTGCGCTTCTATCTCAGGGCTTCACGCAGTCGAATGCATTCGATGAAGCAGTACGAGCTTGCGAAGGCGTGCCAAGGGACGTGATTCACATACTGAGCCATGCGGCTCAGCGGGCAGGCGATGCGACGATATCTGTAGGAGATGTGCGTACTGCGGCACAACAGTGGTACCAAGCATCCAAAGACGCAGCCGTCAGTTCTCATGATCGTGCGAAGGCTTTGCTCATGTGGATCGTTGACAAGGTCATCAAGGAACGGCAAACGAAAGCGTTCTTGCTTGAAGCCGGTACGCGAGATCGACTCGTGGACTTCTTGTACGACGAGCGTGTCCTTCACGTGCTGAGAAAAGGGATGTCCGCTCAAGACGAGCCGGGCAAACGATTCCACGTCTATGGAATTGACTACGGCTGCTACGTCGACCTAATCAATACTGCTCGCGCCCCCCGCGGCGTCTTGGACCTTGGCGTCGCGGCGCCTGACATTTCGATTGTTGTCCCGAGAACGGACTTCAGGTCGATTCGACGTTGCGTACTTGAACTTCGTGACTTCTACGCCCAGGGCGCCACGGCATCAGTTCCTGTCCAGTACTGAACTGACGCTCCAACTGGCCTCCAATTTCTTAGATGAGACGCGCTCGGATCAACTGCTCTATGCGCCCTCGATCGACCGCCTAGGGTTCGAGTTGCGTCTTCACGCGCCACGGCTCGAATGATCACGATGCGATTGCAGCGAACCTTCGCGAGTCGCCGCTCAATGCCCCCGTCGCCGCCATTGCAGACGTGGCGCGTCACTTGTCGAGCGCGCGCGTTCGACCTATTCTGTTGAAAAACTCGATTCAAACGTACGGCTGTCGGAAGTCCAATTGCAGATCGGAAGTCACGCGCGTCGCATTGATCGCCCTCAGAGCCGCGCAACGGCTCGCAGGCGCGATTTCGATCGCAGTTGGTCCGGCGGGACGCTGAACGAAGTGCCGTCGCCTCAGAGGCGCAATTTGCTTGGTGAGCGCGGGCAAATTCAAGTTCTCAAGAGAATAGACCGTGAGCGGACGCTCAGCAGCGACCGCCTCTCTGCGCAGGTGGCCACCAGCGTGAGGTAGAGACCACCTCGGCCAGGTGTCGCAATACGGCGCCGCCATTGCCGCCCAAACCATTGCGATGCATGCGACCCTGGGTGCGTGGCGTCTGCTGCGCAAGACTCGTGAGGGTCGCTGCCGTCTCAAAGGGTGACGCAACATCCTTTAAAGGGGCCGCGAACGCTGGCGAAGACACGAACATGCGGAGGGCGCATGAACTGGGTATACATTCGTGATCGGCTCGCGCAAATCGGAGCGGTACTTGGCCCTCGAAGCAAAGTACGCGCCGTTCGCAGGCGCAACCCACTATTCAGACGCCCTTGTTTGTGTCAAGTAAACTCGATGCACCGACCGAGTTGCTGGAGTTCACGGCCCTAGCGACTGCGCTCGTCTTCTTTGCCGGCTGGGAATACTCGCGTGCCTTCTATGGCGTCTTTGGAATTGCGCCAGCGCTGTTGGAGTTTCAAGCCCCCGCATATTTTGTGTGGGCATCCAGGCCGTTTACTGAGTTCGCGACTCCGATCGCCCTTGCCGTACTCCTAGTGATCGCGCTGAGCTACTGGCGCCGTACTGCACTCAAACTGCAGCCCCTAGCAAGCGTTGCCTCAGTGGCAGTGCTGATCGGGCTCTTCCCACTCGTTTCATTCTTTGGCCGAGACGTCGGATATAGAGATGGTGTGCGCAGCAGCACTTCGCCACGCGAGTCGTTTGCATTGGTGATCGTTCGATTGAAAGAGCCTGATGCCGCGGATCGCGACGCATTGCGGGACGGCGCAGGCGTCGTTCACGGTGAGCAGTACTACCTGCTTGGCCTTCATCGGGGCATGTACTACTTTCTGTCGATCGATCCAACTCTGGGCAGGAGTCCGTTTGTTCTCCCGGTGGATGCCGTGTCCTCAATGATTTATCGGAGGTGAACCGTGAAGCACTGGACGACGCTCGGATTCGTTCTATGCGCAGTTCTTAGCAGCGCTTCGCAGGCAGACACCATCCGGGTGCTTGCTAGAGTGGACCCGTCCCCAACACACTGCCTCAGCCACTCTACGAGTGGCTACGTTGCTCGCTTCGAGCGCAACACGTTTGTCATCTACACGGCACTCGCCTCTTGCGGTCTCCAAGATCGCGTCCCATCAGCTTGCATTCCGCACGCAACGTCAATGGACACTGCGCCAGCTGAAGTTAAGTCGGCCCTTTCAGGGTCAACAGTCCAGCTCTTTCGCCATTTCGTTCCTGCTGACGAGGTAGTCGCGATCACGTTTGACGACAAGCTTCTGCCGCAGTGCAAATCCCCTCCGCTCAAGATCGAGGAGCGTCCAGGACCTCTACAGCGCCCAACCTCATTCACGCCACTGACTAAAGCCGATTTGAAGCAATTCAACTCCGATGTCATTCCCAATAAGGAAAAAGTCCTCATCACGAACTGGCCCGAAGCTTTGACTGCCAAAGCTGCTTTGACGAAGGGTGACGTCTTCCAACTGGCACAGGGCACCATGGTGCCGACCAACTCGATCAAGGAAGGGATGTTCCTACTCGCGGGGAAAGAGCCCGCCCAAGCGGATATGGATCGATATGTGATTGTTGAGGGAAAACTCCTTTCAGGAGCTGCAGCCGGTCAGTCGCCAAGGTTTGAGGTTATGGGGTTCCTTGCAGCCAATTCGATCAACGATAGGAAGTTTGCACAAATGGGGCTGAATCCGGCTGCGCTGCTGAAGCCAGTTCGCGTGACCAGCCGCCGGACTACTGCGGGTGGGTTCAACTGGCAAGGCGAGACGACGACCGCTACCACTCTCAAGATGAGACTGCTCTCAATTCAGTCAGGTGCCGACAGGTCGATTGACATTGAATCTGACGCCACGTCTGCCGCAGTGATTCATCTGAAGTCGCTTCGCCGATCACAATAGTCGCCGTGAGCAAACATTGAGCGTCTGCATTGGGGCGGACAGTTGCCGAATGGGAGAGCCGCTGTTGGGTCGAGCTCGCACAGTCGGCACGTAGGCTGGAATGATCGCGATGCGATTGCAGTGAACCTTCGCAATCCGATGCTCAGCGCAACCTTTGTCGCCAAAGCAGATGCTCCCCCCCTGGAGCACGATCATCGGAGCGAGCCTCGTCGAGCGTGCGCCGCAGCGGCGCGCGCCAGCACGAGCGCCAGGGCCTTCACCTGCAAATCGCTGCGCTCGTCCAGCGCCACCATCTGCAGCCGCGGCGCTTCTGCGCCAACGCCTGACTCCCGCGCCGCCTCGAGCCATGCGGCGCGCAGTGCGTCGTGCAGTTTCTGCATCCCGTCCCCCGCCCCCACCAGCACCCGCACCTTGCCCAGCGCCGCGCGCCGCAGCAGTTGCACCAGCTCGAAGTGCGTCCCCTTGCGCTCGGGCGTGAACTCGCGCAGGTCCAGCAGCACCACGTCGGCGCGATCCATCAGCGCGAGTACGGCGGGCTTCCAGGTGCTGTCGGCGCAGAACAGTTCGCTGACGCGAAAGCGC
>JANMSL010000589.1:0-2546 GCA_031389245.1 Lysobacterales bacterium
CGTCTGCTGACCTATCTCAAGGCCAAAGATGGCAACCGCTACAAGGCGCTGATCGAGAAGCTCGGACTCCGTCGCTAACAGGGAATCCACGAAAAGTGCCTCAGGGCACTTTTTCGTTTGTGGGCCCGTGAAAGTTATTCAATTGTCGGTCGCGCACTGCGGCTGGCACGGGTGCAGGCGAGGGCGTCTGTGCTGCCAATAGAAATCTCTTCAAAGGAAATGGTCATGGCAAAGGTAGTCAAGAGCTTCCAGTACGGCAATCACCAGGTCACGCTTGAGACCGGCGAAATTGCCCGTCAGGCAAGCGGTGCAGTTGTGGTGCGTATGGACGACACCGTGGTGCTGGTCACGGCAGTAGGCAATCGTTCGGCAAAGGAAGGGCTCGACTTCTTCCCGCTCACCGTCGACTACCAGGAGAAGTTCTACGCGGGTGGCCGCATTCCCGGCGGCTTCTTCAAGCGCGAAGGGCGCCAGACCGAGAAAGAAACCTTGATCTCGCGATTGATTGATCGCCCGATCCGCCCGCTGTTTCCGGAAGGCTTTCACCATGAAGTACAGATCATTGCCAATGTGCTGTCGCTGAATCCCGAAGTGGATAGCGATATTCCGGCACTGCTCGGCGCCTCCGCGGCGCTGGCATTGTCGGGCCTGCCCTTTGCTGGCCCGATCGGTGCCGCCAAAGTAGGTTATCTGGACGGCAAGTATCTGCTCAACCCGACCGCCACCGAACTGAAGACCTCCCAGCTTGAACTGGTTGTCGCCGGTACTACGAGCGCGGTGTTGATGGTCGAGTCGGAAGCGGACCTGTTGTCCGAAGAGGTGATGCTGGGCGCCGTGATGTTTGGCCACCAGCAATTGCAGGCAGCGATCAAGGCGATCAATGAACTGGTCGCAGAAGCTGGCGTCACGCCTTGGGACTGGAAAGCTCCGGCCAAGAACGACGCCATGATTGGCGCCCTGAAGAATGCGGTCGGTACGCGCATCGCTACTGCCTTCCAGGTCCGCGACAAGCTGGCACGCCGCGACGCAATCTCGGCGTTGAAGAAAGAAGTGATGCAGTCGTTGAAGGCCGATGCCGAAGCCAATGCCTGGACTGCGTCCGACCTGTCGAAGGAATTCGGCGAGATCGAATACAACACCATGCGTCAGTCGGTGCTCAGCACCAAGCAGCGCATCGACGGCCGCGACCTGGTCACTGTGCGTCCGATCACTGTGCGCACCGGCGTGCTGCCGCGTACCCACGGTTCGGCGTTGTTTACCCGCGGCGAGACGCAGGCACTGGTCGTTGCCACACTCGGTACCGCGCGCGATGGCCAGATCATCGATGCCGTCTCTGGCGAATACAAAGAGCATTTCCTGTTCCACTACAACTTCCCTCCGTTCTCGGTCGGTGAAGCCGGCCGCATGATGGGCCCGAAGCGTCGCGAAATCGGCCACGGCCGTTTGGCCAAGCGCGGTGTACAGGCAGTCATGCCGACGATTGAAGAGTTCCCATACACGATTCGCTGCGTGTCGGAAATCACTGAGTCCAACGGTTCCTCGTCAATGGCCTCGGTCTGCGGTTCTTCACTGGCACTGATGGACGCCGGCGCCCCGTTGAAGGCACCAGTGGCCGGCATCGCGATGGGCCTGATCAAGGAAGGCGCCAACTTCGTCGTGCTCTCCGACATCCTCGGCGACGAGGATCACTTGGGCGACATGGATTTCAAGGTCGCCGGTTCCGAGACCGGTATCTCGGCACTGCAGATGGACATCAAGATCGATGGCATCACCGAAGAGATCATGAAGGTTGCGCTGGCCCAGGCCAAGCAGGGCCGTCTGCATATCCTTGGCGAAATGAACAAGGTCATCAGCACGCCGCGTTCGGAAATGTCCGAGTACGCGCCGCGCATGCTCACCATCAAGATCCATCCCGACAAGATCCGAGAAGTCATCGGCAAGGGAGGCTCAGTCATCCAGGCGATCACCAAGGAAACCGGCACCCAGATCGATATCCAGGACGACGGCACGATTACCATCGCCTCGGTCAATCAGTCTGCGGCCGAAGCTGCCAAAGCGCGCATCGAGCAGATTACCTCCGATGTCGAGCCGGGCCGCATCTACGAAGGCAAGGTCGCCAAGCTGATGGATTTCGGTGCGTTCGTCACCATCCTTCCCGGCAAAGATGGCCTCGTACACGTCTCCCAGATTGCCAACGAGCGCGTTGAGAAAGTCTCCGACAAACTCAAGGAAGGCGATATCGTCAAGGTCAAGGTACTCGAAGTAGACAAGCAGGGCCGCATCCGCCTGAGCATGAAAGCAGTCTACGAAGACGTCGTCGAAGAAAACTGATCCAGCATGGGCTCCGGCCCAGCGCAGCGGTCGACACCAAAAGGCGGGCGCAATCCCGCCTTTTGCCGTTGTAGGAGCGGCGTCAGCCGCGATGCTCTCGTACGCGCGGCGTCAGCCGTGATGCTCTCGTACAAGCGGCGTCAGCCGCGATGCTCTTGTACGAGCGGCGTCAGCCGCGATGCCGATGTACGAGCTGCATAAGCCCTCGATGCTCC
>JANMSL010000623.1:0-14064 GCA_031389245.1 Lysobacterales bacterium
CAGGCCAGCGCCGGGATGCTCGCCGATGCGCTGATCAATCCGGTCTATTTTTATGATTTGCAGGTGATCGGACAGTTGCTCTCCGGCGTTCGCAATCAGCCGGATATCGGTTACGCCGTGGTGTTGGATCGGCATGGCCAGGTGCTGCATGACGGCACGTCCGATATCGCGAGATTTTCCGAGCGCCCTGGTGACGATTTTGCTGCGCCCGCGTTTGCCACGCGGGTTCCGATTTTGCAGAACTCGGCGCGCTGTATGGAAGTGAGTTATCCGCTGATGTTGGGTGAGGACCGCCTCGGCGTATTGCGACTGGGGTTGGATCTCGAGCTGGTTCAAAACGAAGTCGCAGTCGGGCCATTGCCAGCTCGATCGGATGCGCGCTGGCTGCTGCCGCTGGCGTTGCTGGTCCTATCCTTGGGCGTTTTGGCGCGCTGGTTCAGTCGGCACTTTGTTGTGCCCGCTGCTGAATGGCTGAGTGACTCTCCGCGTCGCGCCGCCACGCAGGACGGGAGCGGGGGCGGTCCGCGCTGGACCTCGTTGAGTATTGCGCTGGAGCATGCTGATGCCGATATCGCGACGGTTGAAGCAGAGCTGCAGAGACAGATCAGTCGTGATGGATTGACCCGGCTGCCCAATCGTCTCGCCCTGCGTCAACAGTTGAGCGAGCGCCTGCAACTGTGTCGCGATCGTGGCCTCGAGTTCGCATTGATGTTCATCGATCTGGACGAGTTCAAGCGCATTAACGACACCCTTGGACACGACGTCGGGGACGACATATTGGCCGAAACCGGAAAGCGATTTTCCGATGTACTCAATCGTGATGCCAATGCTGACGACAACTTCATCGCGCGGTTTGGCGGTGACGAGTTTGTTGTTCTTGTGGCCTGCGCAGATGCGCGCAGGCGCGCGGGGATGGTCGCTGAGCATCTGCTTGCGTCGCTGCAGGCACCGTTTCGGATGGTCGACCAAACCTTGCATCTCAGCGCCAGCATAGGCATTACTTCGTTCCCGGAAGATGCACAGGACGCGCAGCAATTGCTGAAGAATGGAGACATCGCCATGTACCTTGCCAAGGTGCATGGACGCAACTGCTACCGCTATTTCACCAACTACCTGACCAAGCTCGCAGACGATCGATTGGCGTTGGAGCAGGACTTGCGGGAGGCCATCGACAATGGCGAACTGCAGGTGTATTTCCAACCCATCGTCAAGTTGGACACGGAAAAAATACACGGTGCCGAAGCATTGTTGCGCTGGGAACATCGCACACGCGGCATGGTGCCAACAAGCCTGTTTATCGGTATTGCTGAGGACGTTGGCTTGATCGATGCACTGGGCGATTTCGTCTTGCGTGAATCTGCGCGAGAGGCAGTAGGCTGGCTCACGGCGGATGGACGCGCTCCATTTGTCGCGGTCAACGTTTCGGTAAAGCAGTTCCGCGATGCCCGCTTTCCGGCCAAGGTGGCCGCAGCGCTTCGCGAAAGCGGCCTGCCCGCGAGCCGGCTGCATATGGAAATGACCGAGAGCGCATTGCTCGACAACGAACCGCTTGCGTTCCCCGGGCTTGAAGAGCTCGATCGCCAGGGCATCCATGTCTGGCTCGATGATTTTGGTACCGGTTTCTCAGGGCTCAGTCATCTGCGCCGCGTGCCTGCGTCGGGCGTCAAGATCGATCGCAGTTTCACCGCCGACTTGCTCTCTGACCGTCACGACTTGGCGCTGACCAGCGCCATCATTGCAATGGCAAGATCATTGGAGATTACCGTCGTTGCCGAGGGCGTGGAAAAGGCATCGCAGGTCGAAATCTTGCGTTCCTTGCATTGCGAATTTGCGCAGGGATACTGGTTCGGTCATCCCATGCCGGCCAAGGAATTTCGCGCGCGCCTGAGGCGTGAATCCGACGGTCAGGCGTTGGATGCCAGCTCCGGCATTGGCATGGACGCCGCCTGACCCGCAACCCTTTCGGCAATCGGCGTTTACAATTTCGATTGATCGTTGGCACTGGCAAGCGTCCACGTTGGCACCAATTACCGCGCCCACTCAAGCCTGCTCACCTCACGCGAAAAATGCGCGCAGTTGCGACACGGCCTGCTCGCCGAGCAGGCCAAATGACGCACAGATGGCGAGGGTGGCGACCCCCATTGCGACCAGCAAGCGTCCGTCGCGTTCCATCAACGCAACGCCATAACCGATCATCACCAGGGCGATCGGAACATTGGTCAGTGGAACCGGAAGCGACAATGCGATGCCGGTGAGCAGTAAAAACCCGCCGACGACGCGTTGCCCGTTTTTGGTGAGCGCCCATGGCCAGGTGGGATGACACAGTCGTTCAAGGCGGTGCAGCCATGGGTCGACTCGGCGCACAAATTTTTCGGCGGTCTCGCGCGTCATGCTTACCCGGCGCATCCATCCGGGCAACCAGGGATGTTCGAACCCCAGGATCATCTGCGCCGCCATCAAGCACAACATCGCGCCAAACAAAGGGCCGGTGAATCCAATCGGAAGAGGTATCAGGCAGGGCAGACTGATCAATATCAGGAGTGCGCCGAAGCCGCGTCCCTGAGTGGAGTCAACCAGCGCTCCGAAACTGATGCGTTCTTCTGGCCATGATTTCAGCGTTTCAGAAAGTAGTTCGGAGACGCGTGGTGGCTTTGGCAGATTTCGCAACTTGATCAACTTGCGCAGCCTTGAGAAACGATGCTCGCCCACGTCAGCTCGCTTGCTCTATTCGCACCGGACTGACCAGTACCTTGTCGATGCGTGCGCCATCGAGGTCCATGATTTCGAAACTGTAGCCGCCGAAATTAAAAGACTCGCCGACGCCGGGGATGCGGGCGAAATGCGCCATGAGCATTCCGGCCAGAGTGCGATATTCCTGTTCCGCTTCCTGGGGCAGGTCGGACAGGCCCAACAGCTCGCGCACATCATCGACGCCCAGGCTGCCATCGATCAACCAGCTGCCGTCCTTGCGTTGGACGACTTTCGGATCGCCCGCCTCCAGCGACTTGGCCAACGGGCCGAACACCGCGGCCATCAGGTTGTTGAGCGTCACCATGCCCTGGATATCACCGTACTCGTCGACGACAAAGGCGAACTCTGCCTCGGCATCACGAAATTCATCGAGCAACTGCATCGCCTTGGACGACTCGGGGATATACATCGGGGCGATGATGCGCTTGAACAGCTCCGGCTTGTCACCGTCGAGCAGCGCGGACAACAGTGATTTGGTCTGCACCACGCCCAAGACTTCGTGATCATTGCCACGATAAACCGGGTAACGTGAGAACGGATTCTCGCGCAGTACGTTGAGGTTTTGCTCGACGCTGGCTTCGGTATCCAGCCAGACCATTCGTGGTCGCGGTGTCATCAGGCTGTCGACTGTGCGATCACCGAGGTTGAGCACGCGATTGACCATATTGCGTTCATCCAGGTCGATGACGCCTTGCTCGTGGCTCTCGGCCACCAGCATCTTGATCTCTTCTTCGGTGACGTCGCTCTCTTCACCATGCTTGATAGGGAACAGTTTGAACAAGGCTTCGGTGCACGAGGCCAGCAGCACCACAATGGGCTTGGCCAGCGTGGCCAGAAAGCGCATCGGTACCGCAACTGCTGTTGCAACCAGTTCGGGGCGAACGATGGCGAGGCGCTTGGGTACCAGCTCGCCGAGCACTACCGAGATGAAAAGGATCGAACCGACACTCACCGCCACACTGATCGGCCCGGCATACTCTGCAATCAGGTCGACGCGCTTTACCTGCTGCGCCAAAGCTTCGGCGATGGGCGCACCGCCAAAATAACCAGTGAGAATTCCGATCAGGGTGATCCAGACCTGCACCGAAGACAGAAATCGATCGGGCGCTTCGGCGAGGTCGAGGGCAACTTTGGCGCGACGACTGGTCAGCGCCTGTTGCCGCAGCCGCGACTTGCGCGAGGTCATCACGGCCATTTCGGACAGGGCGAAGAATCCGTTGAGCAGGATCAGCGCGAAAACTATGGCGATCTCGATCGGCATACGCAGAGCTCAGACCGGCCGATGCAGAGACAGCGTCGATGCAAGGAAATGGGACGTTTCTACAGCGACTCGAAGCGGATGCGTCAGCCTCAGCCGTGCTGTCGTACAGCCCCCGACCAGAGCGGACCCGGGGTGTCGCGGAAAGCCCATCGGTAGCGAACTTCTACAGTCAGATTCCATAGCGTCCCAAAAACTTCCTCTTCCCAGCCCGCAGGGCCGGCCCTCACCGTCGATATGCAGACTAACACAGGCGAGATAACGGACCGTCACCGGTCGCCGCCACACCACCAAGAGAAATCAACGGCTTGCACGGGCACGGCGCATTTTGGATTGCAATGGGCGCGCGCCCGCCGGCGCTTGCCAAGCACCGCAGGCGGAGACTGCGCGCTGCCGATCGTGTACAGATTGTCACCAATCTGTCGTATTGTGCGGGCGTTGATCTCCCAGACTTGGAGCTGCTCAAAATGTTCTCTCTGCAAACCATCTTCGGCAAAGGTGACAAGTTCTACGGGCTGTTGGAGCAGAGCGCCGAGGCCGCATATAGTGCCTGCAAGGCGTTGTCATCACTGCTCGGGTTACGCGGCAAGAGCGCTTCACTGGATGATTTCAAGCTCGCGCGGCAGCAGGAAAAGGCACTGGCGGCGCGCATCAGCGAAGAACTGGTCAACACCTTCGTCACTGTGCTTGAGCGCGAGGACATCGAAGCGCTGAGCGGAGCGCTGTACAAGATTCCCAAGACCGTAGAAAAGTTTGCCGAGCGCTACACCATTACTGCTGCGCGCCTCGGCGACATCGATTTCGGTTCGCGTGCTGCGATGCTGGAGAAAGCCTGTGAAGTGATCGTCACCATGACGCGGCAACTGCGCAAGGGCGTGCAACTGGACGAAATGAAGCAGCTCAACGACAAGCTGCAGTCGATCGAGAACGAGGCGGATCGCCTGATCCTGGATCTGTACCGCGACCTGTTCAACAACGAAAGGGATCCCATCGTACTGATCCTGCGCAAGGACCTGTTCGAGATATTGGAGAAGGCCATCGATCGCTGCCGGGATGCCGGCAACGTGATCTATCACATCGTGCTCAAGAATTCCTGAGTACGCCGGCATGACCCTGTCGGTAGTCCTTCTGCTGCTCTTGGTTGCCTTGGTTTTCGAATACATCAACGGCTTCCACGACACAGCCAATTCGATCGCCACCGTGGTGGCCACCAAAGTGTTGACGCCGACTCAGGCAGTGATCCTGGCCGCGTCAGCAAACCTGGTCGGTGCCATGCTCGGTGACGAGGTGGCCAAGACCATTTCTTCAGGTTTGATCAATTCCGAAGTCGCGGTGATCAGTTCGGAAATCCTGATCTGCGCTTTGCTCGGCGGCATCGTCTGGAATTTGCTTACCTGGTGGCTGGGGTTGCCATCGAGCTCAAGTCACGCATTGGTCGGGGGTATGTGCGGTGCGGCCGTCGCTACGGTAAATCGCTGGGATGCCATCCTTTGGTCAATTCCAGCTGACCCCTGGTACACCGGCAAAGGCCTGCTGTGGAAGGTCGTGGTGCCGATGTTCACTTCGCCACTGGGCGGATTTCTGCTTGGCCTGATGCTGATGGGGCTGTTGTTTTTCCTGATCTCGGCGATGAACAACTCCGATGGCTTTCTGGCGCGCATCTCCAAGCCGCGCTGGGTGAATGCTTTTTTCGGCAAGGCGCAGATTCTGTCTGCCACCGGAATGGGGCTGATGCATGGTCTGAATGATGCGCAGAAAACCATGGGCATCATCACTCTGGCGCTGGTCACAGCCACCAGTGCCGGCACACTTGATTCGGCGCCGTCCTGGCTGGGATTTCTGCGCACCGAAGAGGGCGGTATCCCGCTCTGGATCAAGATCGTTTGCGCGATCGTCATGGCTGCCGGCACCGCGGCCGGCGGCTGGCGCATCATCAAAACACTGGGACACAAGATGGTGAAGCTGCACCCGATTCACGGTTTTGCCGCGGAAACCGCGTCGGCGACAATGATCGGAATTGCTTCGAGCCTGGGCATTCCGGTCTCCACCACACACAATATTTCTGCTGCGATCATCGGCGTGGGTTGCGCCAAACGCTGGAATGCAATCAAGTGGACGGTCGTTGAGCGCATGATCTGGGCGTGGATACTGACGATACCCGCTACTGGCGGCATCGCCTATGCGTTGGTGCGCGTCGGCATGAATATGGGATGGATCGCTGCCCATTAATTGCAGCGAATGTCGTTTCGACCGTTTCCTTGTGAATAGGTCTGCAGTAGTGGAATTTCACGCTCCGCAAACGACACTTGCCTGGGGAAGCACTTTCCCAGTGAAAGTGGATCACGAGTTTCCGCCGAGGCAGATCGGCGGTTGCTTTGCTCGCGCTGACAATGGGGTCGCCTGTGCCGGTACGCCGGGATGCTTTGCCTGTTCCAGCCTGAAAAAATCAGCAAAGCGTCGTTCGGGTTTGACCCGAGCCACACAAGCGGGTCAGAGCAAATCCTGACCGTTGCTGATCAATTGCTCGAGGCGATCGGAAAGGATACCAATTTCGCGAATGACGGCATCCACTTCCTTGCCACTGAGCGAGCCGTAAGGACGGTTCTCACACAGGTGAAGATAGGGTTCGCCATCCAGGTCGTTGAGCGCAAAATAGCCTACACGTTGCGCCCAATTGAAGCGCAAGGCGCGCTCGGCATTGGACTTGGACAACGGCGCAATCGGCGAGGAAATGCGCAGATAGCGGCCACCGCTTTCGGCTTCCAGTTCGGCCAGATAAATGCCTTGGCGGCGACCATCAGAAAGTTTCAATTCCAACGTGATCAAATACGGATCGTCATTTTTCAGTTCTCGCGCGGCCCGCACATGGGCGCGCACTTCTTCAAAATTATTCATCGCGTTCTCCATCATTTAATCCTCATCATCCAATCCTCATCATTCAAGGAGCAGTATGCTAACCGGCGATGCCTGAATTGTCTGCCGCAGATGTGAATAGCTCAAGCCGCGATGCAGTGTTGCGCATCCTTGCGGTCGTACGCTCCATTCCGTATGGCTGCGTCGCCAACTATGGACAAGTAGCAGCGCGCGCTGGGTTAAGAGGGCGCGCGCGCCTGGTGGCCTGGGCATTGAAACAGGTGACACCAGATGACCCTGTGCCGTGGCATCGCGTCGTACGTTCGGATGGGCGGATCGCCTTCCCCGAAGGCTCATCGTCGTACGCTGAACAGTTGCGTCTGTTGAAGCGTGAGCAGTTGAAGCTGATGAATGGCCGCGTGCACAAGGCCCAGTTTGCCTGGCGTGAAGCAGATCTCGATGCGCAGCTGTGGCGCCAGGATTCCTGAGTCAGGCGTGCGCATAGGGACACGCAACAACCCTCTGCGTGGAGGCTGAGACACTGCGAACAGACAATGCCGATGTCCGGCTGCGAATCGCAGAACCGTCGGAGGTTGTGGCCGCAAGCCACCTTGCATCGCCGACATCGCCAAACTTGGCTTAACGGTTGCCCAGGTTGAGAAAATCCGGGCTGACGATGAGCCGCGCTGCCTCAAGCCTAATTCGCGAGGCTGGCAGCAACTCGCGCAATTGTGCTTGCTCATCACGGGCGGCGGCAACTTCTTCTTCGCGTACTGCTGGATTCACACGCGCCAGCGCTTCGAGTCGTGCGATTTCCTGATCGAGCTGTGTGTCGGCATGTCCTGCCGCCGTTTCGATTTCGCGTCGCGCGCGGCGTTCACCCTCGGCGCTCGCGGTTTTCAACATGGCCGGCACAAGCTGTGACAGAACCTTGCGAAACTTGTCCAGATCGACCTGCAGCTCACTGGCCTTGCGCATGGCCTCGTCGGAGCGTCGAAAGTCCGCACGCTCGGACAGTCGGCTGTCGATGACCACGCGAATCGGCATCGGAGGCAGAAAACGATCGACATGCAGACGCGTGGGTGCAATGCACTCGAGGACAAATACGGCCTCGAGCAGAGCACTGCGCGCGGGCAGTTCCGGATCGACTAGAAATGCGGAATTTCCTGTTTCCGACGAGAGCAGCAAGTCGAGGGCGCCCTGGATCATCGGGTGATCCATGCGCAGGAACAACAGGTCTTCACGCGCCAGCGCACGGGCACGCTCAAACGTGGCCTGGCGCGGGCCATTTTCAAAACCTGGAAACGCTTCGGTGCTCAGGTATTCCGGATCGAGCAGCCAGTCGTCGTCATTGAGCTCTTCAGCGTTGATCCCGAACTGCTCGAACAGGCGAATCGCAAACGCGTCATTGCCGGGACTGTTGTCGTCGTTGGCGAGTGCATGCAGCAGGCGCGCATCGCCGGCGGCGCGCTGTGTTGCCAATTCCAGCAGACGATCGCGGCCGTTCTGAATCGCCGCGGCCAACTCCGCATGGGTGTCGCGCGTATCGCCAATCAGAGCTTCCAGCGTTTCTTCTGCTGTCGAGTGGTGCAGTGCGAAAGCGCGCGCTGCTTCGATTAACGCGCCGCCAAAACGACGCAGCAATTCGCGCCCATCCTGAGGCGATGAGCGAAACGCATCCAGCCCCTCGTCGTACCAGCGCTTCAGTGCGTGCTGGGCAGTGTCTTCAAAACAGGCAAAGTGAATGTTCACATCGCCCTTCTGGCCGATACGGTCGAGGCGCCCGATGCGTTGTTCAAGCTGATCGGGATCGCGGGGTAGGTCCCACAGCACCAGGTGATGCGCGAACTGGAAGTTGCGGCCTTCCGATCCGATTTCGGCGCAGAGCAGCAGGCGGGCGCCATCGGGTTGTGCAAAAAACGCAGCGTTTCGATCTCGCTGCACAATGCTCATGCCTTCATGGAAGCGGGCAATGCCGATACCAGTACGCAAGCGCAGCGCTTCTTCCAACGCCAAAACTTTGGCCTGAGTGCGGCAGATCAGCAAGAGTTTTTCGCCGGGGAGACGTTCGAGCAGAGCGACCAGCCAGTCCAATCGTGGATCCTTGGCGAAGTTGAGCGGCAGCGCATGCGGTTCTACGTCCACATCACTCTGGAACTCGGCCAGCAAGTGACCGTGCAGTTCTTCGTCCTCGCTGGCTAGTGGCAGCAGTTCGAAATGCGGTATGCGTTTGGGGAAGCCACCGACAACGGCGCGCCGATTGCGGAACATCACGCGGCCGGTGCCATGGCGGTCGATCAGGGCATCGAGCAGTTCGGTGTGAGCGTCGCGGTCGAGCAGGTCGCCAGCATCTTCGCCCAGCCATTCGCGAAGTTCTGTAGTTTGATCTTCATCCAGCGGTTGGCCATCGACGATTCTGCACGCGATGGCCGACAATTGCGCAAAGCGTGCGCTCTCACGCTGAAACGTTTCAAGATCATGATAGCGGGCTGGGTCGAGCAGACGCAGGCGCGCGAAATGGCCGCTGCGGCCGAGCTGCTCCGGGGTGGCAGTGAGTAACACGACACCGGGCGTGCGCTTGGCGAGCGCGTCGACCAACACATATTCGGGGCTTTCGAGTTCCGGCGTCCAGGCGAGGTGATGTGCCTCATCGACCACCAACATGTCCCAGCCTGCCTTGACCAATAGACGCGCGCGCTCTGGATCGTGCACCAGGAAAGCACTGTCGGTGATCACCAGCTGTTCGTCCTGAAACGGGTTGCGGCCATCTTCGGCCTGTGCGATCGCGTCGCAACGCTCGGCATCGAAAATGGCGAATCCCAAATTGAACCGGCGCAGCAGCTCAACAAACCATTGGTACACCAAGGGCTCGGGTACGAGGACCAGGATGCGGCTGGCGCGACCGGTTGCAATCTGCCGCGCGATGATCATGCCCGCTTCGATGGTCTTGCCCATACCGACTTCATCGGCCAGCAGGACGCGCGGCGGGCGGCGTTCGGCAGCGACCTGGGCCACGCGCAACTGATGCGCGATCAGATCGATGCGGGCACTCATCAGACCAAATGCAGCACTGCGCCGCGCATCGGCTCGGCGCTGCAATGCCTCTTGGCGAAATTCAAATTGGTCGTTGCGATCGACCCGCCCTTGCACCAAACGATCTTCGGCCTTGGAGATGCTTTGCAGATCGTCCAGTTCGGATTCACTGAGCGTGCCGGCATCGTGGCGGTAATAGATCAACCCATCGCGGTTTTCGGCCTCGATGATCAGCAACTGCCGGCCGTGTGCCGCCAGACTATCGCCAGCGCGAAACTGCGCGCGCGTCAGCGGCGCGGACTGCTGCGCGTACTGTCGCAAGGTACCGCTGCGGGCGAACAAAACTTGCAGCATACGGCCTTCAACGCGCAGCACTGTGCCCAACCCGAGCTCGGGCTCGGCATTGGAAATCCAGCGCTGGCCGGGGGAAAACTCAGACATGTGGGCATCGGCAGTCCAGGGCCGCCGATTATGACGACTTGAGCCCAGCAGAGATAGGACAGCAACTGACTATCACGGTCCGTTGGGAGCTGCGTCCTGCCGCGAACAGATTCAGTTGCGGAAGAACTGCTAAAAACACTGACGGGCCCGAACGGGCCGTTCTGTTTTTTGCATTAAGCGCCGAGGAACCCAAGATGGTGCTGATTGACCGCGCCGAAGCGCGAGACGTTCGGAAACACCATGTCGCGGTCACCGGCTTGCAGGCCGTACCAACGCGCCAGCGTCCAGGCATACTGGTCAACCGATGTTGTGGGAATCATCTGCCCCCAGCCGGCGTCATCAGGATTGTTGTCGGCAAGCAGGCTTGGGAAGTTGCCATAGTAGCGACGGCCTTGCACCGCGCCGCCAACGACGATCTGGTGTCCGCCCCAGCCATGATCGGTGCCAACGCCCGCGTTGCCCGATAGCGTGCGGCCGAATTCCGAGGCGGTAAATGCGGTGACGCTGTCCTGCAAGCCCATGTCCACGGTCGCCTGATAAAACGCGCTCAGACCACGTGACACCGATCGCATGAGGTTGGCATGGTCGGTCAGTTGCGTCTGATGTGTGTCGAATCCACCAATGCCGACAAAGAAAATCTGCCGGACCATACCCAGCGACGCACGCTGATTCATCAGTCTTGCCACCATACGCAACTGTCCGCCCAGCGAGTCGATGATGTCGCCGCCGGCGTTGATTGCATAGTTGAAGCGCGCTTCCATCGGTGCGTTGAGCGGTAGCCCGAGCGCAGTGCTGAACTGACCGTAGGAGTTGATGGTGCGTTTCATCTGCGCGGCGTAGGCGCGTTCCAGTGGATTGACGAGATTGGCGTTAAGCAATGCGTTGAACACCGTTCGCCGTGCCTGCTGGCCGGGTGGCCAGGTGTCGGCGCTGTCCATCTGAATGCCTTCCACGCCATAGGGGCTGATGAAGTAGGGCACTACATTCTGGCCGGCTTCGAATACGTTTTCTCCGTCCAGCGACACGTTCATCGACAGAGTCGGATTTTGACCGGCGACCGTGGTCAGGTCGGCCAGTCGTCCGCCCCAGCCCTGTCGGCCGATTGCGTCGGAGCTTGGCGTCTGCCAGAACACGGTTTGGTCCGAGTGCGAGAACAGCTGGGGTGGCACCGGAACGCTTTCATTCTGATACTGCGTTTTGGTAATCGGGTAAAGCAGCGGACCGGCATTGGCGATCAAGGCCACCGGGCTATCGGCCTGATTGAACAACGCTCTCAACTCGGGCATCGATGGATGCATGCCGTACAGCGCACCATCCGAAGCTGCAACGTCTGGACTGAGCGAGAGCAGTTGCGCCTGCGGGATGGCCAGTGCGCCGCGCGTGGCGTTGTAGGTTGCCCAGTGCGGGGCATCGCGTGGCACCAGCATGTTGAAGCAGTCGTTGCCACCGTACATGTAGAGACAGACCAGGGCACGATAGTCGCCGCCGCCCAGAATCAATTTGGGGGTAGCGGCATGTGCAAGGCTCATCTTGGTAGCCAGGGAAGTGAATGCCGCGCTGGAGACGGCGGCACACAGGGACTTCTGGACAAAATCGCGACGTTTCATGGCTGGCTCACTTCTCGATCACGTATTCGGGGGATGTCACAATCAGGCTGATCGCATCGGTAGTGCGCCGATAGCCGTTGTAATCGGTGACCGGAATGGAGTTGAGGTACGTAGTCAACGCATTGCGCATGGAAGTGCTCATGGTTCCGCCCATCAACAGTGTGTTCAGATGGGTGAGCAGCTGATCGACGTTGCCGGCGAGTGCGACTTCCCGACCATAGTTGACCCGGGGTCCGGTGTAGTCGGATTGCACGCTGCCCGCATGCATGTCGGTTGCAAGCCACTCGATCAGATTATTGAAGCGGGTAACGAAGGTGTCGGTCTCGATCTGAAACTCGGGCGAGAGCAGCCCGGCCTGAGCAACATCCGGTCCCGGTGCGGCGTAATTTGGCAGGTAGAAATTGAACACCGTCGGAGACGCCATCACCGTGACCGGCGAGAAGTACGGATAGTGGATGTACCACTCTTGATAGCGTCCGCCAGGGTTGGTTACGCCGAAGGCGCGCCAAAACTGTGTCCAACGCAAGGGTTGCTCACGCAACTTGCCGCGGGTGCTACCAGGCACTGGCTGCGTGCGCGCTTCCGTATCCATCACGATGGCGCGGATTACGGCGCGAAGGTCTCCGCGCACGTTCGAGCCATTGTTGTTGAACACGGTAGCGACGCGCTGCACGTAAGCCGGGCTCGGATTGCTGGACACCAGTCGCTGGATCAGCAGCTTGCTGAGGAACGGCCCGACGTTGGGGTGATTGAAGATGTTGTTGAGCGCCGTGTCCATGTTGTCGCGGACGGTTTGCACCGTAGCGGTCGGCCGATTGCCGGCAGGCATGACGCCTCCGGGAAGCGCCACGCCGCTGTAATTGAGCAGCTGCTTGGTGCCCTCGACCGCATGGAATTCGACGTTCGGCGCCATCGGTTGCAGCCAGCCTGCGTTGGTCGAGCCGGGGCCGCACCATTGCCAATTATTAACCGGGCAGTCGAACCATTTCCAGCCAGTGAACACATGGGCAAAGCCCTGAATCGTTTCCTGGGTATAGGTGGGCACGGGCTGGCCGCCGACCAATACCGGTGTTCCGTTGGTGGCCAGTTGCACCAACCCAACCGAAAACAGCTGCATGATTTCGCGCGCATAATTCTCATCCGGGCGCAGGTTGATCGACGGGTCCGGTTTGCGGTTTCCGAACATCGACAAGTAGTGCCCCATGATCGGGTGCAGCGTGACGTCCTTCAGCAGTGTGCGATAGTTGCCGAAGGCGCCGGTGCCAAGCAGGTCGTAGTAATGCGTCAACGCGGTCGGCTGGCCTTCAGTTGCGCCGGAATTTTCCGATGTAACCAGAATTTCGCTGAGCGCAAACGCGACGCGCTGGCGCAACTGATCCGGTGCCGTCATTGCGCGCTGCATCCAGGCTTCGCGGCGGATGTTGTGATAGATATCCACTGGTGGCGATTGATTGGCCAGCGTGTCCAGGTACGGCTTGTGCTGGCTCATCGGCATCGAAAACTGCTCTTCCAGCCAGGTGTTGTAACCGATCTGGCGAAGACGCTGGATTTCCGCGATGGTCGGGCCGAAAGTCGTTTGCGTCAGGAACCGAGCCGCTTCCTGATCAGTAGCGGGTCCCTCAGGGGTCTCATCGAAGCCGCTCTTGAAAATAACCTGCGCCTGGCTGTAGCTCGCTGCTGAGAGTGTGATCAGCAAAGCCAACGCTGCGCCGACGCGGCGCTTGAAATTCCTGTGATTCATACGGCCACCCCTTTGAACGTCGCGCGCATGTTGCCATGGCAGGCGTTGGAAAAACCTGAAGTGCGGCACGGAATGAATAAACCGATGGCGCCGCAGCTGCATTCAAATTTCGGCAAGGGCGTTTGATCAGAACGGGCGATTACCCCAGTTGGACGCTCACTTATCCATGCAAACCAACGGTCTTGCATCTGGCGTCCGCGTCGAGGATTCGCCAATCACGCATGGCGGAGTCTCAGAAAACTGCGAGATCAAGAGACGAGAGGTACTCTGATGCGAGCTGATGCGAGCGCCACATCTTTTCGCGGTCACTTGTTGGCCCGGGAAGAGATGTTATAGTATTGCATCGGTGTCGGCTCAGTCCTGACCGGTCGCCAGAACTC
>JANMSL010000316.1:0-2557 GCA_031389245.1 Lysobacterales bacterium
CCATCGCCTACCTAACTGCGGTGGGCATGCTGTGGCACCTGGGTGGGCGTCAGGTCGGCACGGAATCCCATCTGGTTGCCGCCGCGGCGAAGGCATGGTTGACCCTACGCACCAAATGACGGCCACTTACTGCACTGTGCAGCGCCTCGGTATCAACGCACGGTTGGACGACCATCCTGCTTCGCTCGGCTAAGGAACATACGCGTGAGAATAGCTTTCGTCGTTACAGAGTTTCCCGCGTTGTCAGAGACGTTTATATTGAATCAGATTACCGGACTGATCGATCTTGGGCACGAAGTCGACATCATTGCAGGCCAGCCGCACCAGATCAATGCACAGCCTGATTTCTTTCGGTACAACCTGGCCCACCAGACCACGTACCGTGTCTGGGTTCCGCGTAATCCCATTAAGCGGGCGATCAAGGCAGCCTGGCTCTTTCTTGTTCACTTTCATCAGAATCCAAGGGCCTTGTTGCTGAGTTTGTCGCCGCGCCGCATTGGCAGTGGTGACGCCTTCTTGCAGCTCTTCTATGACACTATTCCGTTCCTGGGGCGCAAGAAATACGATGCAATCGTTTGCCACTTTGGTGAGAACGGCATCCGATTGACCAGCTTGCAGCAAATTGATGCCGTCCAGGGCAAGTTGTTCACCTTTTTTCACGGTGCCGATATTACCCGTTATGTACTGGACCGTTCAGAGCGTGTATACGACGCATTGTTCGAGCACGGCTCGCGGTTCCTGCCGATAAGTGAACGCTGGCGATCAAGATTGCTTGAATTGGGTTGTCGGGAATCGAAGATCTCCGTGCACCACATGGGTATCGATTGTCGGAAATTCACCTTCACAGCGCGAACCAGCGCCGCGCAGCGGCACATCAAGATCGTCTCCATCGCGCGACTGGTCGAGAAGAAAGGGCTCGAATATGGAATCGAAGCCGTAGGCCTGCTTCGTTTGCCACCGGGCACCCGCGTTACCTTGGAAGTCATAGGCGACGGGCCATTGCGAGAGTCGCTGCAGCGCAAGATCGTTTCACTGCAGCTTGAAGAACGGGTCGTTCTTTCTGGTTGGCGCGATCAATCGTACGTTGTTGCCGCGCTGGCCGAAGCCAGCGTCATGATCGCCCCCAGCGTGACGGCAGCCGATGGCGACCAAGAAGGCATCCCTGTGGTATTGATGGAGGCCATGGCTTCAGGCCTGCCCGTAGTGAGCACCTACCACAGTGGCATCCCTGAGTTGATCCTCGATGGCGTCTCGGGCCTGCTGGTGAAAGAACGCGACTCGGCGGCGTTGGCCGCAGCAATCCAGCGCCTCGTTGATGACAGTGCACTGCGGGAGTCAATTTCCCGAGGTGGACGTCTAGCGGTTGAGTCGCAATGGAATATCGAAATCCTGAATCGGCGCCTTGAAGAATTGTGTGCCGCTGCTGGCTGACCTTGCGGGCCTGCAGTCCATTAACGCCGCTGCGTTCCACTGACCTTGCTTCCTGCTCAATCACTTCTGCTGAAACGAACCGATGAAGAGCGAATCCACCTGGAAGCCCTCAAAGTATGTCTTTAATGACCGGATGCTGCAGGGCAGCCGCGACCCCAACGAAGTAGCCATCTCGTCTCGACTCCACGTCGATCTACTCGCTGCCGCCCTGCAGGAGGCAGTCGTCGATTTTTGCACCGGTCGGGTATTGGACCTCGGCTGCGGAAAGGTGCCCCTGTACGCGCTGTACAAACCACTCGCAGCGAGCGTTACCTGCGCCGATTGGCCGAACAGCTTTCACCCGCTTGAGCACATCGACCTTAATTGCAACCTGCTCGAGCCGCTGCCGCTGCCCGATAGACAATTCGACTCCATCATCCTCACCGACGTGCTTGAGCACATTCCGACACCAAGAAACCTGCTCCATGAGTTGCATCGGGTACTTGACAGGGGTGGCGTCGTCATTGGCAGCGTGCCGTTCCTCTATCGCCTGCATGAGGAACCCCACGACTACTACAGATACACCTGCCACGCCCTCAAGTCGCTGGCGGTCGAAGCAGGCTTCGAAGTAATTCGGTTGCGTCCCTACGGCGCGGGATTGGACGTGGTGTGCGATTTGGTCGCCAAACTTGTCATCGATCTGCACTGGCGACTAGGGCCAATTTCTGCAAATCTTGTCCAGCGTGTGGGCAAATCGCTGCGTAACACACGACTTGGTAGGCGGTTGGTGAACGACAGAGCCGATATGCCTTTGGGTTACCTGTTCGTTCTGAAGCGATCGGCACCTTAGCGGAGCCTGTCACTGCTTCGGACTTGAGGCCTCAATGAGCCAAGCTCCAAGCACCCTGACCCGTTCATTCCAACTGTTCTCCCTTGCCACGGCAAGGCGTTCGTTGTGGCTTCCGCGCGCCCCGTGGGTCAGTGCCTCCTCGATCGCAGTGCACCACGCGTCGCTGCCATGCGCAATCTGTACTACATGCGAGAACGGCCGCACACTGGGTACGTCTGCGCTGACTACCGGGTGGCCCGTTGCAAGATATTCATGCAGCTTGAGCGGATAGCCGGCCTGTATCCAGTTGCCTTCGGT
>JANMSL010000685.1:0-5457 GCA_031389245.1 Lysobacterales bacterium
AACTGGTTGATGGTGCGCACCAGATAGCGTTGCGCGCCTTCATCCAGACGCCCGCCCGACACGTTGACGTTTTCGCTGCGCAACCGCTCGATCACCGTGCCGACGCCTAGATTCAGCTGTTTGAGCTTTTGCTGATCGATCTCGACTTGCACTTCCTCTTGCAGACCACCTCCGATCTTGACCGCTGCCACGCCGTCAACAGGTTCCAATCGGCGCTTGAGTTCCTCATCGGCGAAACGACGAAGCTGCTTGAGTTCAACCTCGTTGAAATTGGTGCCCTCGCCAGTGCCGGTCAGCGCCAGGCGCATGATGGGTTGGGTGGAAGGGTCGAAGCGCAACAACTGCGGACGCGACACTTCCAGCGGCAAGGTCAGCACCTCCAACTTTTCTCGAACCTCGAGGCCGGCAAAATCCATATCTGTGCCCCAGATGAATTCCAGAGTCACATCGGACTGACCTGCGCGCGATACCGACTTCACGCGACGCACGTTCTTGACCACACCGAGCGCTTCTTCCACCGGCTCGGTGACCAGGTTTTCGATCTCGGCGGGCGCGGCGCCGACGTATTCAGTACGCACCGTCAGCGTTGGATAGGAAAGATCCGGCAGCAGATTCACCTTGAGATCGCTCAGCCCGATCAGCCCGAACAAAATCAAGGTAACCGTCGCCATGCCTATGGTGACGCGACGCCGGGTGGAGATTTCGATCAGGCTCATGGCGTGGTGGCTCCGACGATCTGCAGACGCGCACCTTCGCGCAGCGCATTCTTGCCCAGCGTCACGACTTGGTCGCCGTCCTTCAATCCCTCAATGACCTCGGCATCCGCGCCGCTGAGATAGCCCAATTTCACCACGACGCGGCGGGCGTACCAGACTGGACCCTCGGTCGCCAAGGGTTTCTTCGACTCTGCTTTCTTGCCGCCAAACCAGCGCGCGAACATGCCCGGTGATGATTGCTTTTCCTTCTTCGCCTTTTCGTCCTTGGGGTCGACCGGCGGCGGGTTCTTGTCGAGCACGAACACTGCGGATTCGCTATCCGCTTCGAGTATCGCTTCGCGCGGAATGACCAGTGCATTGTCGCGTTGATCATGCACCACACTGACGCGTCCAAACATGCCCGACTTGAGCAGCCCCTTGGCGTCGCGAAACTCCGTCGTCACCCGGAACGTGCCAGTGCCGGCCTCGACTACTGGGCTGACGCGCGCGACGGTGCCGCCAAACCGCACGCCAGGCATCGCATCGACATGCATGCTCACTGGCAGCCCTGCTTTGATCGTCGACAGTTCGCGTTCGGGCACATTCAGCACAGCCAATAGCGGATCGAAATCGTCAATGCGGAACAACACTTGCTGCAGTTGAATCAGATTGCCTGCCTTGACCATGCGCTCGCTGATTACGCCACTGATCGGCGCGACGATGCGCGTGTATTCGAGATCCAGTTTGACCAGATCAAAGGCCGCCTTCTGTGTTTCCAGATCGAATCGCGCCCGGTCATTCGCTTCCGAACTGACCAATTTTCGAGTAAACAGATCGCTGGAACGGCGGAACTCGTTTTCAAGACGCTTGAGGTTGGCTTCCGCGCGCGCCAATTCCAGGCGTGGTTTTTCGGGATCCAGGCGCGCCAGCAACGCGCCAGCGCTTACCTGATCGCCCTCTTCGACCAGTAGCTCAAGCAAGATGCCACTGGCCTTGGCCACGACGAGCGCCTGATTCTCCGGTTCGAGGGCCGCGGTGCCGCTATAACTGGCCGTGACCGACTTGCGCGTCGCGGCGGCGACCTCAACCGGCACAGTTGGCTCGGCCTCATCGCTGCCATTGTCCTTGTCTTTGTTACCGGATTTTGGTCCGCACCCGATCAAACAAGCCGCGACAACAAACACCAGGACCGCCGATCTGAGTTTAACTATATGATTTTTCATGTTTTTCTTGTTGACTGAAAGAGCGATGACGGGATGGTGTGCTACTTTAATACAACACCACGTCAGACACATAGGCCAGAAGTCTTGCCTGCTCACCGAATCGGCCGACCAGGTGCATTGCGTGTCAAGAAACCCCAGGTGCCCAATCGTCCAAGCAGAGCGATCAAATGCCAAGTGAGCTCTCGGGCATCCCTGCAAATGGCAATCGCCAGCCCTGGAATCCACGGCAATTACAGATGCAGTGTTTCGGCGATTGGTTGCACCGGCTAGCCGCGGCAAATCCGGCTGGCTATACTTCGCGACTGTTTTTGATGCTTACATTTCATGTCGACCCGCAGCAGGGTCCACTCTCTAAGGATTCATCACCATGCGTAGCGTTATCGCCACACTGCTGGCGCTCTCCCTGTCTGCGCTTGCCTTTGACGCCTGCGCTGCCGGCAATGCCGAGGAAGGCAAGAAACGGTTCTACACGTGTACCGGCTGCCATGGCATCGCCGGTTACAAGAATGCCTATCCCAACTATTCTGTGCCCAAGGTAGGCGGCCAGAACGAGGCCTATTTGATTGCGTCGCTCAACGCCTACAAGACGGGCGATCGCAAGCATCCCACGATGCGAGCTCAGGCACAGAGCCTCAGCGAACAAGACATCGCAGATATTTCCGCATTTCTTGCCGCCGCCAAGTAATCGAAGGACTTTGAATCATGCGCATAATTTTTCTGGCGGCTGTTGTGGCAGCATCACTGTTCAGCGGCAAAGCCTTCGCTGACGGGGATGCCAAGGCGGGTGAGAAAGCGGCAGCAGTCTGTGCCGCCTGTCATGGCACCGACGGCAACAAGACACTCGACGCCACTTATCCGAAGCTGGGTGGCCAGTACGCTGACTATCTGGTCAAGTCGCTGCAGGACTATCGCTCTGGTGCGCGCGTCAATATCGTGATGAATGGCCAGGCTGCCAACTTGAAAGACAAGGATATCGCCGACATCGCTGCCTGGTATGCATCCCAAGCCACAGACTTGAAGGACCTTCGCGACTTCAAGTAAGGCGATCCTTATGCGTGGGACCGCGCTGCGCGCGGACCGGAATACCGCTCCGCAACGCTTCGACATCATGCAACCGCGGGTCACTCGCACCCTCAGCTACTTGCTGACCCAGCCACGTTTCCACGCCATCACCGCGGCCTGCGTGCGGTCGGTCAGCTCGAGCTTACCGAGCATGCTGCTGACGTGCGACTTCACGGTCTTCTCGCCAATGCCCAATCGTTCAGCGATCTGCGCATTGCTCATGCCATCAGCGATGCACTCCAGTACGTCTCGCTCGCGTTGGCTCAACACCTGCAAGCCTACTGCCGAAACCGAGCGGTTTCTCAACGAGCGCATCAGCACGGTTGCCGCGCGCGGATGCAACACCGCCTCATCGTTGCGGGCTTTGCGAATCACCTCAGCCAATGCCTCGGCGGCGATGTCCTTGAGCACATAGGAAAGTACTCCGGCATCAAGGGCAGCGCGAATCTCATTTTCGCCGTCGAACGAAGTGAGCATCACACTGCGCGTATTGGGCGAGCGCTCGGCGATTTGACGCGCCGCCGCGACGCCTCCACCCGCCGGCATCACCATATCCAGCAACACCACATCGGGCTGCTCACGCGCGCACACTCGTGCCGCTTCGGCCGCGTCACACGCCTCGCCAACAATACTGATGTCGGCTTGTGTTTGCAGAAACGCGCGGATGCCCTGCCGCACCAGGTCATGATCGTCGGCGATTACCACTCGAATGCTTTTGATCGCGTTGGTCATGCTGCTTCCATGCCTTGCCATGTGACCATGATACGCACCCCGGCGTCAGCGTCGACAGTCAGATTGCCGCCGGGAAGATCAGCAGCACGTTTGCGCATATTGCTCAGACCCATCCCGGCACCGAGGTCGGCGGGCATTCCGCTGCCATTGTCCGCGATGATCAAGCGCATGCAATCGTCATCCGCAACGAGTTCGATCTTCACCGTAGTGGCGCCGCTATGCCGCTGCACATTGGCCAGTGCCTCATCGAGTAGTCGCGCCAAAGTGTCACGCTGGCCAATGCCGACGCGATGGGCAGCGTGCAGGATCACGCTGACTTGGACACCACTACGTCGGGACCAGGCCTGTATGCGCGCGTGCAATTCCTCATCGAAAGACTCTGCACTGCCGTCCATGTGCAGCTCATCCAGAATCAATGCCAGCTCACGCTGAATTTCTTCTGCCAGCTTGCGACTTTCTTCCAGCGCCGGCCCGCCGTCGCCCCCTGACGCGCGTATTTGTGCACGCACTGCGGCAATCTGCAGGGTCAGTGCAAACGCCTTCTGTTTCACTGTATCGTGCAGGTCTCGAGCCAATCGTGCGCGCTCGTTGAGCATCGCCACCTCGGCACGCGCGTGCACGAGATCGCGCAGGTCGGCCGCCATCCGATCCAGTCGGCGCGACACGCCACCCAGTTCATCCTCGGCCAGATCGTCAATCAGTACTGCAAACTCGCCACGGCGCCAGGCATCAGCCGCGATCTCTATGCGGTGCAGACGTCTGGTCACCCAACGATTGAAGAACAGAATCGTTCCCATTGAAAACACCAGCAAGTAGGCGATCAAAAGCGGCCATTCATAGCTAACCTTGAACAACAGCTTGCGCCAGGGCATCGGCAGCCGTATTTCCAACACCAGATGCGCCCAGGTCGATCCAGCTGAATCATGCACTGGAACGGAAAACCGTCGCATCCACTCGGGCGCATCGCGACGTGCGATCTCACCGCCATGTCCATCGTGCGCCGGCTTCCCCAACTCGTTCGCGTCAATGCGCCACTGCGCCGCATTACCATTGTGCACACCGGACACTTGAGCAACCGGCTTGAGCATGGCTGCAAAGGGTTGATCGCTGAGTTCCAACAATACGTAGGACTGCAGTTCGCCGGTCGGACCGGGACGCTCCATGCCGAGAATCCAGCCATCCAGTTCACGCGCGATCAGCGCAGCGTTGTCCGTCAATTGGAAAACCGATGTGCCGCGTTGCAAAGTGGCTTCCAAGCGTCTCGATTCGGTTTGCATCGCGCGCAACAATGCGCCGTCATCCACCGCTTCTGCAAATGCATGGAACTCGTAACGCAGCACCGCTGCCTCGACCAGCAGCAGCGTGGGCAGCGATATCAACAGATAGAAGCCCGCCAGTTTCAGCAGTAGGCTATAGCGATAAGGGAACCAGCTGACGCGTGGAGGCAACGCCAGTGCAGGGTCCCGAACCACAGCGTCTGAATTCATCGCTTTACATAGGGCGCACTGCCACTGCTGTGATCGGTGGCATCGCAGATTGCGGTTACCTCGGGAATGCGCTCCATCAGGGTCTTCTCGATGCCTTGCTTGAGCGTTACATCAACCATCCCGCAACCATGGCAGCCACCGCCGAAACGCAGCGTCACCCGGCCCTGGGCATCGACTTGTTCCAGCGTCACCTTGCCGCCATGCGCGGCGAGCATCGGCGCAATCTCCGATTCCAGCACATGTCGAACACGCTCGACG
>JANMSL010000708.1:0-1631 GCA_031389245.1 Lysobacterales bacterium
GAGGCCACCATCAGCTCCTGCTCTCGCGCATCGGCCGCGGGCATCAGCATGCCCACGCCTAGGTCGTAGCCGTCGAGAATCACATACATCAGTATGGCCATGGCCATCAGTGCGGTGAAGATCAGCGGCAGGGTCGTCTCGCCCATGATTTACTCCTCGCCTGCGACAGCAGGTGCCGTAACTGGCTTGCGATCGCCAGCATGCCGCGCCATATAGAACAGTACTGAAATGTAGGAAAGCAGCAGAACGATGTAGAGGCCGAGATACGCGCTGAGGCTCAGTCCGATCATGGATGCCGGCACTTTCGATGCCGCATCTGCGGTTTTCAACACGCCGTAAACCAAGTACGGCTGACGCCCGATCTCTGTCACATACCAACCAGCCAATGTGGCAACCCATCCCGAGAAACTCATCGCTACCAGCACGCGCAAGGTAAAGCGGCCTGGTTCGGCGCCTTTGCGTATCCGCCACGCCGACCACCACGACACCAACAGCATCAGCAAACCGGTGCCGACCATCACGCGGAATGCCCAAAACACCGGCGCAACCGGAGGATGAACACCGACAAATGAGTTCAATCCGCGAATCTCGCCATCGAGCCGGTGGGTGAGAATCAGGCTCGCAAGTTTGGGTATACCGATGGCAAAGCGATTGCTGCGGGTTGCCTCATCAGGCAGTGCGAACAACAACGCTGGTGCACCCCGCTCGTCCTGCCAGACACCTTCCATTGCTGCGACCTTGGCCGGTTGATATTCAAGTGTGTTCAACCCGTGCAAGTCTCCAACGAAAATCTGCATCGGGATCAGCGCCGCTGCAACAAGTACCCCGACTCGCAAACTGGACAACACCGCTGGCTGCCCGTCACCGCGCAGCAGCCGGTACGACGACAGGCCAGCCATCAAAAACGCCGCGGTCAATCCCGACGCGATCAGCATATGCGTCAGTCGATACGGAAACGAAGGGTTGAAGATCACCGCCATCCAGCTCTGCACATGCGCCTGACCCTCGATCAACGCGAAGCCTTGCGGGGTGTGCATCCACGAATTCAACGACAGGATCCAGAACGCAGAAAACGTTGTCCCCACAGCAACGAGCACGGTGGCAAGCGTGTGCATGCGCTCACCGACCCGGCGCCGGCCAAACAGCATGATGCCGAGAAATGTTGCTTCGAGGAAAAACGCGGTCAGCACTTCATAAGCCAGCAACGGGCCGGCGATATTGCCCACGCGCTCCATGTAACCCGGCCAGTTGGTACCGAACTGGAAGCTCATGGTCAGCCCGCTGACCACACCCAGAGCGAAACTGAGTGCGAACACCTTGATCCAGAACAGATAGGCGTCCAGCCACTTGCGCTCCGCGGTGATCGTGAAGCGCAGCTTGAAAAAGACCAGAATCCACGCCAGGGCGACGGTAATGGTTGGGAACAGGATGTGAAAACTGATATTTGCGGCGAACTGCACGCGCGCCAGATCGATCGGGTTGACCATGCCATCTGCTCCTTGATGACCAGATACCACTGAACAGCCTAGCGATACCCATTGGTGTGCATTGTTGAAACTTTGCGTGCATGCTGGTCGGTCTGCCGGGCCAGTCGGTGGACAGTGCGTTGGACCATTGCTTCGACCGTGCTC
>JANMSL010000318.1:0-2479 GCA_031389245.1 Lysobacterales bacterium
TAGATCATGCGCGGACTGTCGAAACCTGCAGCGGCGCGCGGCGGGTTGACGATCAGCGTCGGCGTTGTGATTGCAACGCGTGACGTCTCAACGTTTGCCGCAGCCGGCTCGAACATGCTGCCGTCAAGCGAGTAGAAAGACGGTTGCGGACTCGCCTTTGGAAACAGCATGCTGCAACCCGCTGTGGTGGCCAACACCAAGCCCGCAGCACAGCAACGGACCGCGTGAAGGAAGGCCGAGCTGTTGAAGAATGCGGAGCTGTTGAAGAATGCGGAGTTGCTGAAAAATGCGGAGCTGTTCATGGCTGGCGTTGCCTCTTGTTTGCATCACGTTCGTTATCTTCACCAGGCCCGGGGCCGCTGGAAGATTCTCCGGGGCCGTCCGGCACACCACTACGACCAAACAACAGGCTGCTCGGACTGCGTTCGGTTTGCTCGCTCAAACGTCGCAACGAGGCCGAGAGTACGTTGAGCTCGCCCATTAGCCGTTCGAGTTCCGGCAAAGTTTCACCGGTAAAACGCTGCACATCGGCGCCGACCGAGTTGATCGTCTTGCCGGCACTCTCGGTGGCCAGCGCAGCGTTGTTGCCCATCTTCTCGACGGCGTCAGCGCCGCGCCCAATGCGTTCGATGACCGGACCCATTTCCGCGGTGACACGGGCGCCGTTTTCGAACGTGCGGGCGGCGCTGACAATGCCGGCGTCCAGCGTGTCTTTGCGCGCTGCGAGGGTTTGGGTCAATGCAGCAATATCAGCCAGCGCACTGCTGAACGCGATGCGATTCTCATCGCTGAGGATGGCATTGATGCTCTTTGAAGTACTGTCCAGTTTTGCCAGCACGTCGGTCAGTACGTTTTCCAGGCGTGCGCTGAGCGAGGGCTTGGTGCGAATGACCGGATAGGGTTCGCCCGCGGTGACGCGCAGCACCGGTGAATCGCGCGCACCCCCATCGAGCTCGACATAGGCGATACCCGTCAGCCCCTGTGTTTTCAACACCGCGACCGTGTCTTCCTTGATCAGTGTGCCGCGCTCGATGGCGAACACCAGCCGCACGCGTTGCGGGTTTACCGGATCGAGCTGGATGCTCTTGACCTTGCCGACGTCGACACCGTTGTATTTGACTGGCGCATTCACGTTCAGGCCAGCCACAGATTCTTCTTCGATCGCGAGATAAAGATCGTACTTGGTCTGGAAAGCGCCACCCGAAGCGATCCACAACACGCCCGCAACCAGCACAGCGCCGAGGCCGAGAACGAAGACGCCGACAATTGCATAATTTACTTTGGTTTCCATGACGACCTCGCAATATCCTTATCGGGTTCAACCGCGTCCTGTGTTGCTTGCTGCGCGGGTTTCGGTGGTGGTTGCTGCTCCTGCGCGGCCCTGCCGCGCGGGCCAGAAAAAAATTGCCGGATAGCGGGGTTTTCCAAGCGCGATAGCTCGGCCATTGATCCGGTGGCTTGCACCTTGCCATCGGCAAGGACAGCAACGCGGTCGGCGACCTGACACAAAAGATCAAGATCGTGAGTGATCATCACAATCGTGAGTCCGAAAAGATCGCGCAGCTTGAGCACAAGCTCGTCCACACCAGCGGCGCTGGACGGGTCCAGGCCGGCCGTGGGTTCATCCAGAAACAGTAATTCCGGGTCAAGCGCCAAAGCACGGGCGAGTGACGCACGCTTCATCATGCCGCCGCTGAGCTCGGACGGATATTGGGCGCCGACCTCGACCGCCAGGCCAGCCATGGCGAGCTTTGATGCGGCAATTTCATCGATCAGCCCGTCCGCCAGGTCGGTGTGCTCGCGCAGCGGCAAGCCGACGTTTTCCAACACCGTAAGCGAACCGAACAGACCGCCATGCTGGAACATCACACCCCAACGCTGGCGCATGTCCAAAGCTTCAGTCTCGTCGAGTGATTGCAGGTCGATGCCGAGCACCTTGATCGAACCCGAATTGGGACGATGCAGCAGAATCATCTCGCGCAGCAGCGTCGACTTGCCCGAGCCACTGCCGCCGATCAATGCGAAAATTTCGGCACGACGCACTTCGAGGTCGATGTCGGAATGCACGACATGCGTACCGAAGCTCGTCGACACCTTGCTCAGCTCGATGACTGCTTCGTCAGTGTGCACATCGAGTGGCATGTCAAAGCTCCAGCATGTTGAATACGATGGAGAACAAGGAGTCGGCGACGATCACCAGAAAGATCGATTGCACAACGCTGCGCGTGGTTTGGCGACCGACGCTGTCGGCGCCGCCCTTGGTGCGGAAGCCCTGGAAGCAACCGACCATGACGATGATCACTGCGAATACCGGCGCCTTGCCGATGCCGACGGTGTAGGTCGACATGACGATGGCCTTGATGAAACGGTCGAGGAATTCGACGAAGCCAACGTCAAGCTGTGAGCGCGCCATGATCATGCCGCCAAACACGCCCAGCACGTCCGCAAACACGGTCAACAAGGGTAGTGCGATCACCAG
>JANMSL010000721.1:0-2764 GCA_031389245.1 Lysobacterales bacterium
GCTGGAGAAGGCGCCGGGATTGGACGAGCATCGGGCCGCGCTGCTCGGCATTGAATGAGCCCGCCTTGTGCGGGCTTTGTATTTTTGGTGGCTTCTCCGCAGATTCGCGGCCGATTTACAA
Source organism: Lysobacterales bacterium (assembly GCA_031389245.1). Lineage (GTDB taxonomy): Bacteria > Pseudomonadota > Gammaproteobacteria > Xanthomonadales > Ahniellaceae > 0-14-3-00-62-12. Next base: position 122 of record JANMSL010000721.1, read on the forward strand.
TCCCCCTGAGGACGCCAGTAATGGAAAACGGCCCACCAAAAGGTGGGCCGTCTCTCAAGCAAACCCGGCTTACTGATTTTCGAACAACAGCAGGTTGTTGATCGGCTCGCCCTTCGCGTTGGTTCCCTTGACGGTGGTGGTAAAGGTCTTGCCGTCCTTGGCAACTACCCGCGTAAGGGTCTGCACCACCTTCCCCGCCTTCTTGTCGGTGCGTTCGGTGGTGTTGGCGTCTATGCGACGCAACGAAACCGTGTCGACGACAGGCGATCCTTTGAACGGATTGTCCTTGCCGTCGTAGTTTCCGGTGAATTCGGTCGCGGTCGGCTTGCCATCGGCACTGACCCCTTCGGAGGTGAATTTCACACCTTTGCCCGCGGGCTCCCACTTGACCGTTAGGCTCTTGGGCGGCGGCCCCGGACTGTACTTGGATTTCTCGAGATTCAGCTTCCAAGTTCCCATCGCCGTGTCGTCCTTTGACTGCGCTGACACAGTTGTTGTCGATGCAATGAAAGTTGCCAGAGCCAGCCCAACAATTGCATTGCTCAGAATCGATCGCATGGTGTCCCCCCTAGTTTGTAGACCTGCAGTGCTAGGCTACTCGCATGCCCACTCACCCGCCAGAGTCGGAGGTGGCGTTGGTTCGCTTGCTGATTCGCACCTCCCACGGAATGGAAGCGGCGTTTATGTAGCCCCTAATTCTGCGATTCGAACCACAGGGTTCGACAATTCGAGGCGTTCGGAACGAGCCTCGGATTGGACGTCGGCCCAACCCAGCTTCTCTCGGACCGGCGGTCCGAAGCGCCTGGCGCATGTCAACTACAGTTCACACATGATCCAGGTCCTCAAATCGGCTGCCTTCGACAGCTGGCTGAGGAAGCTCAAGGACAGAGACGCCAAGGCTCGTATCGTGGTGCGCATTGCGCGCCTTGGGGCAAGCTGATATCGCGCGAGCCAAGGCAATCGCAGGCCAATGGAGTGGCAAATGAAAAAGTAATCCTTCAGTACGTTCGACGCGGCCGACTATCTCGAAACCGAGGCCGACATCGCGGCCTATCTGGAAGCCGCAAACGAAGACGGCGATCCCAAGGTGTGCGAAGGCGCTCGACCTGGACGTCACCTTTCGCGCGCGCGGATCGACCAAAGTTGCTGTGCGTTCGTCCCGGTCACGAACCTCGAAGCGGTAGCGTGCGGTAGCCACTCCACCTAGATTCGCGTTTCCCACTGCACCGATACGGCGTTTATGTAACAAGCGAATCCCGATGTGAGCGCAGGTATCCTGCCTGATGCCTGAAAACAAAGCCCTCAGCCTTTCGTTCGCCCGCTTTTTCGAATCCGAGAAAGCGGGCGGCATGGTGCTCGTCGCCTGCGCGGTGCTCGCTATTGCCCTGGCAAACTCGCCGCTCGGCGGCGCATATCTCGGCTTCTGGCACGTAAGTGTGGCGGGGCTCACGATCGAGCAATGGGTGAACGAAGCACTGATGGCGGTCTTCTTCCTTCTCGTGGGCCTCGAACTGGAGCGCGAGCTTTACGTGGGAGAATTGTCCGAGTTGCGCACCGCGCTGTTGCCGATATTTGCCGCGCTCGGCGGGATCGCGCTCCCGGCCGCGATCCACTTCTCGCTCAATGCCGGGACGCCCGCGCAATCCGGTTTCGGCATACCGATGGCTACCGACATCGCCTTTGCCCTGGGCGTGCTCTCCCTGCTCGGGTCTCGCGTGCCGGCTTCGCTGAAGGTGTTCCTCACGGCGCTCGCCGTGATGGACGACTTGGCCGCGGTGGTTGTCATCGCCGTTTTCTACGCGACCAACCTTTCGCTTGGGTATTTGACTGCTGCGCTCGGCGTGTTCGCCGCTTTGGTCGCATTGAACCGGCTCCGCGTGATGACCCTCTGGCCCTACCTCCTGGGTGGGGTGGTAATGTGGGCGCTCATGCTGCAATCCGGAGTTCACGCCACGGTTGCAGGGGTCCTGCTCGCCTTTGCGATCCCTTTCACTGCGCGCGCCGAAGACGAAAGATCCCCCTCGCACCGCGTCGAGCACGCCCTCCACCGACCGGTGGCCTTCGCGATCCTCCCTCTCTTCGCGCTTGCCAACGCCGGCATCGTGGTGGGTGCCGGCTGGTTGGCCGAGCTGTCCAACGCGAACGGCTTGGGGATACTCCTGGGGCTGGTGGTCGGAAAGCCTTTCGGAATTGCGCTCGCAAGCGCGCTCGCGGTGGCACTCGGAATCTGCACGCTTCCCAGCGATATGAAATGGGTGCATGTGGTCGGCGCGGGCCTGCTCGGGGGGATCGGTTTCACGATGTCGATCTTCATCGCCAACCTGGCATTTTCCGGGATGCCGGACGTCGTGAACGCCTCCAAGATGGCCATTCTGGTCGCTTCCCTGACGTCGGCGGCACTCGGATTGACATGGCTCGGGATGCAGGGGAAACGCTAGATTCGCGCTTCCCAGGGGATCGAGACCTGTCCTTTTGGAACCCGCGCTCCGGACTGCGCGAAAGCTAGGAGTACGCCAACCTGCATTTCTGCGGTGAGCCGGTATCCCCCCTGGGAAGCGCGAATCTAGCGTTTCCCCTGCATCCCGAGCCATGTCAATCCGTGTGCCGCCGACGTCAGGGAAGCGACCAGAATGGCCATCTTGG
>JANMSL010000743.1:0-4530 GCA_031389245.1 Lysobacterales bacterium
CGCGCAGGGTGCACTCGATGATCTGCTGGCGCTGGACAGCGCCACGGCGCGTTCACTGGATGCGTTTCGACTGAGTGAAACCGCGATTGCACGGCAACTGCCGCTACTGGCGATTGAGCGACTGAATGCGGTCGAAGCAGCGCTCGCTGCCTATGCCGAGCTGATGCCTCAGCTGAAATCCGGCTTGATGGGCTTTGCCCAGGCCAATCTCGAGGACCTGCGCGAACAACTCGCGCATCTGGTCTTCCCCGGCTTCGCGCGGAAATTTGCCATCGAGCGCATGCGCGAACTGCCACGTTATCTGAAAGCGATGCGCCTGCGCGCCGAACGATTGCAGAACGATCCACGCAAGGATCAGGCGCGTATGCTGATCGCGCGCGATTTTGAACTGCAGTTGGCGCAACTCAATAGCATTTGGCAGCGGCGTCTGCCGGCGACTGACACGACCGCCAACTCGCCGCTGATTCGGTCTGCGGATGTGCATCACCCGGAAGCCGAGTTCGCACAGATCGATGCTGTGCGCTGGGCGATCGAAGAGCTGCGTGTGCAACTCTTTGCCCAGGATCTGGGTACGCGCGAGCCGGTCTCCGAGAAGCGCATCCAACGCGCGCTTGAAGCGCTCGCCCGAATCGGATGATGTTGCCAGCGACGATCTGCAGGACCAAGCAGCGTCCGCGCATCGCGCGGACCCACACCGGCTCGGTGGGTCCGCGCTGCGCGCGGACGTGCTTCCTCGACAGTCGCCGCAACATTCCTTACTCCATAGCGATGCCGCTACGCTTGCCTGATGAAATCTCCTGAAGCGCATCACAGTCTTGCCTCCTGGCTCGCCGATCAGGCCGCGCGCGGTACGGTTGCCCTGAGCGTGCGGCAGGCGTGTGAGCGTGTGGTTGCGGCGGGGCTTGCGGGGGAACGCGAGGAAGAACTGACTGCGACGCTCGACCTGCTCGCCTGGCTGCGCGTGGACACCGACACGTTGGCCGCCACCATTTTGCATGCCGCTGGCCTGGACGATTCCGCACCGGCGCTGCGTACACTGATTGAAGGCCAGCGTGAGGCAGCCAAAGTGTGGACGCTGTACGCCACGCGTGGCACCAGCGGCAGCGCCGAAGGCCTGCGCCGCTTGCTGCTGTCGATCATCAAGGACCTGCGGGTGGTGTTCATCCTATTGGCCACGCAACTGGTGCGGCTGCGCCAGGCAGCAAGCCTGCCAGACCAAGAGCGGCGCGCGTTGGCGCAGCTGACTGCGGACATCCACGCGCCGCTGGCCAATCGATTGGGTGTGTGGCAATTGAAATGGGAGCTAGAGGATCTGAGTTTTCGCTTCCTGCAGCCGGAAAACTACCGGCGCATCGCCAAGGCATTGGACGAGCGTCGAGGCGACCGTGAGGGATTCATCGAGCACGTAAAACGCGAGCTTTCGCAAACGCTGGCGGCGGCAGGTGTAGCCGCCGAAGTTGCCGGGCGGCCAAAACATATTTACTCCATCTGGCGCAAGATGAGCCGCAAGGACGTCGATATCGATGGGCTTTACGACATCCGCGCCGTACGCTTGTTGGTCAAGGATATACCCGACTGCTACGCGGCGCTGGGCGTGGTGCATGCCACCTGGCCACCGGTGCCAGGTGAGTTTGATGACTACATCGCGCGACCCAAAGGCAACAACTACCAGTCGCTGCATACTGCGGTGATCGGGCCGCAGGGCAGGACGCTGGAGATCCAGATCCGCACGCAGGAGATGCACGAGCACGCCGAATTGGGTGTGGCTGCGCACTGGCGCTACAAAGAAGGCGGCGGCGCCGACTCGGCGTTCGAACGCCGCATAGCCGGTCTGCGGCAGATGTTGGAAGCCAAGGCAGATACTGAGTCCGATGCGGCCTTGCTCGCTGGCATGCAGACTGAGGTCATCGACGATCGAGTCTATTTGCTGACGCCGCAGGGCAAAGTATTGGAAATGCCGCGCGGCGCCACCGTTCTCGATTTTGCCTACCACGTACACACCGATGTCGGCCATCGCTGCCGCGGCGCCAAGGTCAACGGCCGGTTGATGCCGCTGGACGTGGTGCCGTCGAGTGGGGATGTGATCGAGATCGTCACTGGCAAAGTGCTGGAGCCACGCCGTGACTGGCTGATCGCATCGCGCCAGTTCCTGACAACGCCCCGGGCCAAGGAAAAGGTGCGTGCCTGGTTTCGCCGACTCGACCACGACCGCAACGTGTCGGCTGGCAAGGAGGTACTTGAGAAGGAACTCAGGCGGGTGGCGATGCACGAGGCCGACCTGGCTCTGGTGCCGGCGCGCTTCAATCTGAAAACGGTAGACGATCTGCTGGTTGCCGTCGGCATCGGCGAAGTCAGCTCCGGCCAGATTGCCCGCGCACTGCACGAGATCGCGCAACCCAGGATTGAAAAACCCGAGCACAGCGCCGAGCCGGTTCGCGCCAAACCGCGCGACAAGGACGCGATCATTATCGAGGGCGTTGGCAATCTGTTGACAGTCATTGCCCGCTGCTGTCAGCCGGTGCCGGGTGATGCGATCATCGGCTATCTGACCAAAGGTCGCGGGGTCAGCATTCATCTCAGCAGTTGCAAGAGCCTGCAGAGTTTGAGCCTGCGTGCTCCAGACCGCATGATCCAAGTCGAATGGGGCGGCCGCGGCGGGCAGGCTTACGAGGTGGATATTCTGGTACGCGGCTATGACCGTAAGGGGCTGCTCAAGGATGTGTCGAGCGCGATCTCCGCAGCCGATGCGCACGTGCTCGCTGCCAGCACGAGACTGGACCGCGACCATGGGCTGGCCGAAATGAATTTTGCAGTACGCGTCAGCGACTTTGGCCAACTGACCGGTTTACTCAATCGGGTAGCCGCCCTGCCCAATGTCATCGAGGCACGCCGCTTCATGGGCAAGCGGAGCTAGATCTTTGGCTTCGTGGTACGCGGCGACGGCCGAATCGGCCGCAATGATTGTTCGCCGAGGCCGGCCATTGTCGGCGCGCAGGCCGCTCCTACGCGCAAATTGCCGTGTTAATCTGCGTTAACCCCGCATTCGATGGGGATTCGACAGGCATGTTCGCTTTGTGATCGAGATACCAGGATACAAAGTACTTAGACAGTTAGGCCGGGGCGGCATGGCTACGGTCTATCTGGCCATGCAGGAATCAGTGGATCGCGAAGTTGCGCTCAAAGTCATGTCGCCGGCGTTGATGGTCGACCCGAACTTCGGCGAGCGCTTTTTGCGCGAGGCCCGCATCGCCGCCAAATTGCATCATCGGCATGTGGTAGGTGTGCACGATGTCGGTAAATTCAACGACATCCATTACATCGCCATGGAGTATCTGCCCGGCGGGTCGTTCCACATCGACGATGGCAAGCCGCGTGAGCCGACCGTGGTGCTGCGCGTGGTGCGCGAGATCGCGACGGCGCTGGCTTATGCGCATAGCAAGGGTTTTGTGCATCGCGACGTCAAACCGGACAATATTCTGCTGCACTATGATGGGTCCAGTGCACTCACCGACTTTGGCATCGCGCGTGCCAATGATTCGGCAACACGCATGACCCGCACCGGGGCGGTGATCGGCACGCCGCACTATATGAGTCCGGAGCAGGCGCGTGGTCGGCCGCTCGATGGCCGAGCGGACCTGTATTCGCTGGGCGTGGTGATGTTCGAATTGCTGACCGGGCGCGCGCCGTTCATTGCCGATGACCCGCTTGCGGTGGGCATCATGCATATCACCGAACCGGTGCCGCGCATGCCGGCGCCGCTCGATGTGCTGCAACCGATCGTTGACAAGATGATGGCTAAAACGCCGGAGGATCGTTTCCAGACCGGCGAAGATATTGCAGCAGCCATCGGCGATATCGAGATGGACATTGCCTCGGGCGAGCTGCAGGGTCTGAAGGCACCCGATGAAAGCTATAGCCGCAGAATTTTTTCGGAAGCATCGCGCACTCAGCGACTGCCCAGCTCGCGCACGCCGACCGAAGCCTTCAACCGCCGCACCGAGCCTAAGCTCGGGCGTGTCGATGAAGTCACCCGCATGGAACGCCGCCCCGGTGCGCCGGTAGCGTCCGCACGAGCGGCAGCCATTTCGGCAGCGCGTGGGCCCAAGCGTTGGCCATGGGTCTTGCTGGTACTGATGTTGCTGGGCGGCGCGGGGCTGTGGTTGGGCCAGGACAAGCTACGCCAGATGCTGCCCAATTCGGATGTGTCGGCGGCGTTGGCCAAGGCACAAGTGGCGCTGGTTGCGGGCAATCTGGTGACCGGCGACGACAACGCGCGTCAGCTCTTCGAGGGCGTGCTGCGCATCGACCCGGATCATCAGCAGGCACGACAAGGGCTGCAACGGGTCGGGGAATCGGTGCTCGAACAGGCGCGGTTGGCGCTGGGCAAACGCGAATTCTCCGAGGCCAAGCGTCTGGGGGTATTTGCGCGGGAAATTCTTCAAGGCGGCATCGCACTGGACGACTTCGAAAGCCAGCTGGCGGCGAACGAACAGAGTCATCTCAAGGTTGGCGATCTGCTCAGCCAGGCCG
>JANMSL010000780.1:0-2211 GCA_031389245.1 Lysobacterales bacterium
TCGCCTGCCAGGCGCACCCCGAGTTCACATCGACGCCGCGGCGGGGTCATCCCTTGTTTGCCGGATTCGTGAAGGCGGCTGTTGAGCAACGCGCGCGACCCAGCAATGTGCGCGAGCTGGTTGCCAAAAGCGTTTGAACGGATAAATCTGACTGGTAGGGTGGCTGGCGCTCAACAGCGGAACTGGTCAGCCCAAAGTTGTTGGGCATGCGAGGGTGGCTTGTAACACCCTGTGATTCATAAGGAACCGAATGAAACTGTGTGGATTTGACGTCGGCCCCGATCAACCGTTTTTTTTGATCGCCGGACCGTGTGTGATCGAGAGCGAACAACTGGCATTGGACACCGCCGGCGTGCTGAAGGAAATGACCGCGCGCCTGGGCATATCGTTCATTTACAAGTCCAGCTTCGACAAAGCCAATCGCTCATCGGCAGGCAGCTTTCGCGGTCCTGGACTCGAAGGTGGTATTAAGGTTTTGGCTGAAGTGAAACGTCAGATCGGCGTGCCGGTGCTCACCGATGTGCACGAGTACACGCCGATGCAGGAGGTGGCCAGTGTCGTCGATGTGCTGCAGACGCCTGCGTTTCTGTGCCGACAAACCGACTTCATTCAGAGCGTCTGTAGCACAATGAAACCGGTCAACATCAAAAAGGGCCAGTTTCTTGCGCCGTGGGATATGAAGCACGTCGTCGAAAAGGCCAAGGCGACCGGCAACCAGAACATCATGGTCTGCGAACGTGGCGTGAGCTTTGGCTACAACAATCTGGTTTCCGATATGCGCTCGCTGGTCGTCATGCGCGAAACGCAGTGCCCAGTCGTTTTCGATGCAACGCATTCGGTGCAGTTGCCGGGCGGACAGGGAAGCACCAGCGGTGGTCAGCGCGAATTTGTGCCGGCGTTGGCGCGCGCGGCGGTTGCAGTCGGTGTTGCTGGATTGTTTATGGAAACGCATCCCGATCCCGAGAAAGCACTGTCCGACGGGCCCAATGCCTGGCCGCTTGATCAGATGGAACGCCTGCTCAAGACTTTGCTGGCCTTCGATCGTATTGCCAAGTCGGATAAGTGAGCCGCGAGGCTGGCGGACAACGGTGAAGCGAGTGAACCGGCATGCTCGAGACATTGAGAACGGGTGGGTTGACCAGTTCCAGTGGTGAGAGGCACCACTCCATGCGCTGGTGGCTTGACACTCACCCTACTCGCTGACCGCGGCTGATCGCTTCCGGTATCGCCTAATGCAAATCTTGCTTCCCTTGCCGACCCGCGATTTTGACGTCACCGAAGTGGCGGTGCCCTGGCATGTCCTTACTCGCGCCGGTCACGATGTTGTGTTCGCGACCGAAGACGGAGGCGAAGCAAAATGTGATCCCTTGCTGCTCAGCGGGGTGATCTTCGGGCAGTTGGGTGCCCAGGCCGAGCCGAAGCGCTTGTATGCGCAGATGCAGCAGGCGCGGTGGTTTCGTGCACCACGTCGATGGCCGGATCTGCGCGCGGAAGATTTCGACGCGGTCTTGCTGCCAGGCGGTCACGCGCAAGGTATGCGGCAGTATCTTGAAAGTGCGTCGCTGCGCCACATCGTGGCTGAGACGATGCGACTTGATCGGCCGGTCGCCGCGATTTGCCATGGAGTGATCGTACTGGCACGAACGCAACTGGACGCATCTGGCAAATCGGCGTTATGTGGTCGGCGTGTGACCTGTTTGCCAAAATACATGGAGCGTCTCGCTTACTGGATGACCGCTTGGAAGCATGGTCGCTATTACCGTACTTATCCCGCGTACGTCGAGGCAGAAGTTCGCGCAGCGGTTGCTGATACCGGGCGGTTCGACCGAGGCCCGATTCACCTGCTTACTCGCGGCAGCGATGCCGACGATCGTGCTGCGTTTGTTGTCGAAGACGGCAATCTGCTGACAGCGCGTTGGCCAGGCGATGCCTGGCTGTTGGCCAAGCTACTTTTGCGAAAGCTGCAGTCCTGATGAAGCAGTGGCTGTAACTGGTTAGAGGGCGCGGCGCATCGCTGCGACTTACTGCTCCCTCACTGAGCGTGTCCGCGCCGAGATTCGGTGCCATCGTCAAGCAAAAAAACGGCCCGGTTTCCCGGGCCGCCTGAATGTTACGCAATGGCTAGACGCGGATCAGATGACGCGACGACGCAGCCCAAGTCCGAGCATCATCGCGGCCAGTACCATCAGCCCCCAGAACGAGGCGGTGGGC
>JANMSL010000798.1:0-11234 GCA_031389245.1 Lysobacterales bacterium
CTTTCCGGTATCGGCAATTTTTATCCAGACACCGCCCTCGCTGCAACCGGTGCTCACCGTGATGGTGCCTCGCTCCTCGATCGACTGCGCAGCATTGACCAACAGGTTGAGCAGCACCTGATTGATCTGGAAAGGCAGGCACTCGACCAGTGGCAGGGAGCCGTATTGACGTATCACATCGACCTTGTACTTGAGCTCGTGCGTAGCGACATTGAGCGTAGTGTCGATGCCCTTGTGCAGATCGACCTTTTGCCAATCTGCCTCATCCAGATGCGAAAACTCTTTCAGGTCTTTGACGATCTTCTCGACGCGTGCGGCCCCTTCGATTGACTCGCTCAACAGCGCAGGGATGTCTTCGCGCAGGAATTTCGGGTTGACGTGCTTGGCCGGAACTTTCAGCTTTATGACGTTGGAGGCAACGGACTCTTGCTTGCCGTGGGAGCCCTCGATCGCATCCAATGCGGCGACGATGTCCGCGACATAGCCATCAAGGCTGATCAGGTTGGCACTGACGAATGCAATCGGGTTGTTGATCTCGTGGGCGATGCCCGCCGCCAGTTGTCCGATCGATGCCATCTTTTCGGACTGCATGAGCTGGCTCTGGGTGCCGGCCAACTTTTCATTCAACGCCTCGAGCTCGGCGTTGCGCTGACCCAGGATGCGTTCGGTTTCCAGGCGATCAGTGATCTCCGCGTTCAGCGTCGCATTTGCCTTGGCCAGCGCCTCGTTGGCTTCGTCCATCTTGATCACCAGCAGCAGCGCCTTGCGCGTTTGCACATGGACATGGATTGCCATCAGCACCAGCGCGACCAAATTGACCAGCACCTGAACCAGGAACAGGTTTTGATGCTCCATCTGCGGACCAATGATGATCAACACCACAATGGTTCCCATATTCGGCAGCATCGACATGAAGTAGCTGCGCAGACTGGGGTTCATGCTGACGATGCTGATCGAGTTGAATCCAGCGGCAGCGCAGGCAAGCAACGCAACTTCCTGCGCCGAGACCACGGGCACCGAGAGCAGATTGATGATCCCAAGGCCGGTGCCGGTGAGCATGGCGCCGACGGTAAAGATCCAGGTTCTGACCTGTGGATCAAGGTGACGGTTTCGCGTCCTGGCATCGCCGATGATCGAACTCACCCGCGCTACTGTGACCACCACCAGAGCAACAAACACCCAGCCAATCGCCGGTCGCTGCCGGATTGCATCCGCAAGCAACAGATAGAGGATCAGCAGGAACGGAGCAAATACCAGTTGCGGAATCAGCGAGCGGCGGTACAACTCATCAGTCAGGGCCACATGCAGCTTCGGTCGATACTGCAGGTCCTGAGTCTTGAGGCGAATGATGTTCACAATGTGCTCCTGCGGTGCACCCGCGCGGCCAAAGCCATCTCGAGAGGGCGCGTTGTGACGAATTGCAAAGCCGGGCCGAAACGCTGTCAACGTCGCGGAGATAGCGCAGTGTCGCGCCTCAGCGGCTGTCCGTCGTCCGCACTAACACGTATGTAGTAGCACGTATGGTGCGACCCCGCAGACACACGTAACTTGCACTCACCGGTGATCCGGGACTGAGCGGAAGTTCGAGGACAGCCTCGATCCTCCAGCTCCAGCACCGTCACCTACTACGAGGAGTGTGTCATGCCGAGAATCATGCTGGTCGACGACGAACGCAACGTGCTGAGTAGTCTTCGGCGCACCATCCATGCGATGCCCACGGAGACCTTTGATGGCGAGACCATCATCGAAACCTTCGAGAAGCCAGAGCTGGCGCTGGCGCGCGCAGTCGAGTGCGAGTTTGATCTCGTTATCTCGGATTGGCGCATGCCTTCGATGAGCGGAATCGCATTTCTCAACGAGCTGATCCAGATCCAGCCGAACATCGCGCGTCTGGTGTTGAGCGCCTACGGCGATTTCCTGTCCGAAGTGAAAGCAATCAGCCGCATCAAGATATTCCACTTCATCAACAAGCCGTGGAACAACGATCAGCTTCGAACCCTGCTGCGTCAGGCGCTGGAACACCGTCGTCTGCTGATGGCCAATCCGCGGCCGTCAGACAAGGATTTGCGCCGAGAGACGCGTCTGTCGGAAATCGAACTGCAGCGCATTGACCGCGAACAGCCGACATTGCACTGGAAAGCGCGCGAGACCATGGATGTGATTCAGCAATTCGGTTGATCGAATGGGTTGGTGCTCGGGGGCAGGGCCCAGGTGGCGTGCGCGGATTGCGCCGCACCTGGTGCCGTCTGCCGGCTTACTGTTCTCATTCAGCACCGCCACACGTCGCTCGGCTTGTGCAACCGCTAAGCGGATTTCGCTCGCGCACCCTGCTCCAGTGGTCTCGCGCTCGCCGCACGCCGAGCTGAATCCAAAGCTGCGGTCTAGAATGGTTTCGACGCAGAGCCACGAGACCGGTACCGTGCAGCGCGGCTTGCGATACCCGCGCGCCTGAGTCCCATACCATCGTCGGACACTGGGGGCGCTGACCCGCAACAGGCATTCGTCCAGCGAACGCTCGGTCAGGGGGCACTGAGCCTGCCGAGCGCAACGGTTGGCAATTGATCCAGCGACCCGCCAACTTCAGCGCTCACGCCCATAAGTTCGGCACGAAGGCGATGCGCAGTGAATCGCCTTGATGCCGCGTGGCGTGCCATCCAGCGCACCGCCCTGAACCAGTAGCAGCGGCAGCCCATCGGCTCCGAGCGTGGCCGCACTGCGCGACACAACCAGGGTAGCACCTATGCCTACCGCCCCGGAACGTGTGCCGAATGCGGCGCAGCTGGTGTCCTCGCAACCGGCGATGTTGAACTGGCCGTCCCAGACCAGCGGTGCGACGCCATCGCCGCGCAGCAGCAGTTGTGGCATGCGCATTGCGGCGCTGCTCGAGTTGAAAAGCGGCGTCAGCGTTGGCGTGTCGCAATAAGCTGAGTTGGCGAGCGTGCCGTTGCACTGCACGTAGATGATTTCGTTGGTACTGGTGCCGTTGAAGCGTGTCGCCGCGATCACGGCGCGATTGGCCGGCGTCAAGGCAATCGACGGCGCGAAGCCGCTATTCGGAGCCGAATCAAGCGTACGCAGAATAATTCCGCTGCAGCTGGAGGTGGAACACACGGCCAATTTGAGCCGCTTGTTGGTGACGTCCTGATAGGCAATCTGCACACGCTGGCCATCGAAAGCGATTGCCGGCCATTGCCCGACATCGCCTGTCCCATCAATCACCACGCCGGTGGGCGAGGCGCAATCGGCATCCAGGCAGCGCAGAAAGCGCAGGTCATCGTTGCTGTTGTCGTAGTAGGCAATCAGCGGACCAGCGCGATTGCCTTCGAGTCCGGCTACTGAACCATTCATGGCGGTGATTGAGGTGAACTGGCCGGTGTCACCGAGCGTATCAATCGCGCTGGTCGTCGCACTGCTGCACTGCGGATCAACGCAGCGCGCGAATTTCAGATCGCCATTGGTACGGTCGTAATAGCTGATCACTGGGCGATCGAGCACACCCAACGCTATCGAATTGAAATCGCCGACATCGCCCGCGCTATCCAACGTGATCGAATGCAATGTGCTGCACACCGGGTCATCGCAGATGGCGAGTTTCAGGTCCAACGTAGCTACCGCATAGTAGGCAATGATTGGCAGGCCATCGGCACCGATCACGACCGAGAACCAGCTCGGCGTGCTGGGCGTGACTTCGGATTCGGGCGCGACCACATGGTTGCTTGCGCCATAGCGTGCGATCGACTGCGCCATGCCGGCGTCGAGCGAAGTAAGCGCCGCATTCGCGTAAGGCACGCTGGTCAGTTCGGTGCGCGGCGACAGCACGGTGGTGCCTACCGTTACCTGCAGGAAACGTTTGCTGCCCTCAAACGCGGCGATGCCGAAATCCAGCGACACCGTGAACAACCCTTGATCAACCGCCACGCCGGTTCGCGTCAATGTTGTGCCGATCTGTGTGCTGCCGCTGGCGGCATCGAACAGTCTGAAGGTGAAATCAAAGGGACCGCTGGCCAAGACTCCACTTTGCTCGAGTCGACCTTGGTAGGTGAATGCCGTGCCCTGCGGCGCGGCGTTTGTCCCAAGCGCATACAGCGCGATGAAGAGGAGAATTGAAAGTTGCAGAAGAATGCGTTTCATGGGAATTCCTTCGTGGCGGTGTGACGCGTTGTTGCTCGAAGCAGGTGTTGCTCAAGGTCCGTGTTGTTCAGAGCCCGTCACTGTTCGAACCTCGTAGCTGTTCGAGACGGGCACATCACTCGAAGCCATCGGCGAATATGGAATCCGCTGCCGGAGCGTTTTCGCCCAGCACAAGTAATCCGGGCAGTAGTCGGAACGTGCCACCAAGCAATGGTGCGGACGGCGTGGCATCGGGTTGTGCGACGCTACCGATCACGCGAAAACTGCCGCCCGTGACAACGCCGCCACCGCCGTCGATCGACGACCAGGTCAGCTCAAATGCCCCGCCGGACTGTGCCGCCGAGGGCAGTGCCCAAACCAACGCCAGGCCCGCAGCCAGGATTCGCTTCATACGTCCTCCTTCAAATCGACCGCGCGCAAGATCGTGGTCTCCGAGATAACCCGGGAGTACGGGCAATCCCGCCAGTCCGGGTTCTACGCCGGGCTCGTCGCATCGTCATCGTGTCTGGGCATGGAGTTCTGGCCCCATTGCGATCACGGCACGGTGACAGTATGTGCAGCGCGACGGGGTTTGATTCCCGGCGTGTGTCCGACTCAGCACGCCTGCACATGCGCCTGTCCGGGACAGCAAAATTGTGCGTTTTGCCACAGTGCGAAATCCGGACATGCATCTAGACTCGGTTTTGGGGAATCCTGAGCACCGAGTTTTGTGCTGTGCGTAGGAGATACCTTGATGGCTCTCGATCGATTCCTTTCTATTTACGTACTGGCCGGCATCGCGGGCCTGCTGCCGATGGTTGCTTCGGCGCTCACGGTGACCTCGATCACGCCCTCGGGCAATGCGCGCAATGTGCCGCGCAACACCGCGATCACGATTCAGTTCGATGCACCGCTCGTTCCGGCTTCGATCACCGCGAGCAGCTTTCGTGTATGGGGTCAGATGGTGGGCCTGGCGGCCGGCACTACTGCATTTTCCAATGGCAATCAGACACTGACCTTTACCCCGGCGCGTCAGTTTTTTCCAGGCGAGACGGTGTCGGTGCAACTCGCGCGCACGATCGCCTCGACCAACGCCAGCACGTTGCGGTCGGCGGGTTACGCCTATCAATTTCTGACCGTGGCCGGAGTGGCGGCCAGTCCACTGGTGCTCAACAAGATTGACACGGTGTCAGTGCGCACCAGCGCAGCCAATGTCACTTTGTACGGCGGTGCGTTTTCCGATCTCAACAAGGACGGTTGGGTCGATTACCTTGCGATCAACGAGACTTCTGCCGACATTCGGGTACTGCTCAACCGTGCCGACGGCAGCGGCAGACTGGGGCCCGTGCTGACGCCGCCCAGTGCCGTCGGATTTGAAGCCAGCCCAAGCGAAATGGCCGACTTCAACAACGACGGCGATATGGACATCGCCACCAGCAATGGCAACGATTCAACGGTGTCGATCCTGCTCGGCGACGGCGATGGCACGTTTGCGCCGCAGCAGGTCGTGGCGGTGGCCACGACTCCGCATGGCATGGCGGCGCTGGATGTCGATGGCGATGCCGATATCGACCTTGTGGTCGCCAGCGACGGCGGCAATACGATGTCGTTGATGATCAACAACGGCAGTGGTGTGTTCGGCGCCTCTACCCAATTCGACTCCGGCGGAAACGGCGAGTACGCGCTGGCTGCCGGCGACATGAATGGCGATGCGATTCTGGATCTGGTTGTGGGCACCCGCAACGACAATCAGATCCGCATTCTTACCGGCAACGGCAATGCCACTTTCAGCGCTGCGTCCAACCGCGCGGCTGGGGGCATGACCTGGAAGCTGGTGCTCGGCGATGTCAATGGCGATGGCAATCTGGACGTGGCCAACGTCAATTCACAGAGCAACAACGGCTCCATCCTGCTCGGCAACGGTGACGGCACCTTGCAGGCGGCCAGCGTGCATGCGTTCGGTGGTCACATGGTGGCTTCCGACCTTGGCGATCTCGACGGCGACGGCGACCTCGATTGGGTTGCCTCCAGTTTCGGCGCCGGGCGCTGGTACGTGCTCACCAACAACGGCAGCGGAGTCTTCACCCAGGTACGTGAAATTCTCGCTGATGAAAAGTCCTCATGCGCCTCGCTCTATGACTTCGACAACGACGGCGATCTGGATTTGGTACTGGCCGACGAAATTGCCGATGTCGTGCAGCTGATCCAGAACGGCAATCAGGCGTTCTTTCTCAACGGCTTCGAATAGGGCGCCTCGATCGGTCCGACCGGCAATGCTCGCCGGTCACCATCGTTGGCGTTGGATCATGGTCGAGTAGTAGACGTTGCGGTTAAGCATGCCCAGTCGAGCGTGTTGGCATGAACCCCCCGCGCAGAGAAATTCAATGGGGATAGATCGCCAAGCACCAAATCGGGTCCACCCGGTGAGTCCGGACTCGACGCAAATCTGCCGGGCTCGCTGCAGGGTCTGATTCGTGGTGTAGTTGTGCATTGATGTCCAGCATGCTCATGCTGGTCAAACACTTCATGCATCACGCGTCGTCGCCGCAGCTCCGCGGCGCCGAAGAGTTCGCCCAGGAACCTTATTTCATGCTGACTTCGTTTCGCTTCTGGCTGATCATCGCCGCCCTCTTCGCCATTGTGGGTGGGTTCTGGTCGCGCAGTCCCTATGGCACCGCGCTACCGTTGGAGGTGGATGACCTGTCGCCGATCCAGGCGCAGCTGGACAAGCTACCCGACGAAGACCGCAAGCTGGTGCTTGGCTATCTCGAACGCAGCAATGGTGACGTGTTGCCCGCGGCCTTTGCCGATCCGGATGCACCATTTACCGCGCGCACGTTTCGACAGGCGATCGCGCTGCAGAAAGAATTCATGGTGGCGCAGGGCCAGCGCGATCTTGAAGCAGACGCGCGTCAACTCGCACGCGAGAACTTGATGGCGCCGCTGCGCAAAGCGTTGACGCTGCGCGTGGTAGCGCGTCAAATGCTCACCGAGCGGGAGTTGTATGCGCCGCCTGAAACGCCCGGGCTCGCGAAGCAAGCTTCGGTAGGGTCCAGCGCGCATGAAAAAAAGATTCTGGTCGTCACCTATCGATTGCACAATGTCTCCACAATTGAAATCACTTCGGCGACGGGTTCGGTGTCGATACGCGATGCCGCTGACCGCGAATTGACCGGCTGCTGGATTGAACACGATGGCGCACTCGCCGCGGGAAACAGTGTCGATATTCGCTGCGGCAACGTGAACAAGCCCGGGGGCAGCGCCGAGGTAGCATTTGTCGCCATGCCCATGAGCGCGCTGTCGATGCAGTGGGAGCCGCGCAGTGTGGCGTTTGCTGACGGTAGAAAGCTGCATACCGGGCTTTGACCGCGTAAGTGCGTTACAGCACAAACGAATCGGGCACACAGGGCGCAATATCGAACCCGCAGTGCCCGAGTATGCGACGCCGGCCATAACGCGCACCTAACCTGTTTGCGACGGGTGCCCGACATGTACGACGCGATAGTGACAGGCACGGCGGTGCGGCACTGATGCCGGCAATGAGACGCAGGAGCCATGTCTTGAATCGAACTTTGGTCCGGCCCGAAAAGCGCCTGCGCAGCACGCTTGGGCGATCAGCGAGACGTCTCGTGTCGCGCTGGCCCATGTACTTCGCGTTGGGATTTTGCGCGTGGGCAGATGCCAGCCCCGAGCTCAGACCGCCGCTGCTGCCGGCACCAATCAACGTTCCAAGCCACGACGAGTTGGAACGCTCGGGCGCCGTGATCGGCGAAATCGAAGTGGCGAATCAGGACGTTTTCGACCTGACCGATCCGCGCGAGAACAACGCCTTGTTCCGACTGACCAATCGACTGCATATCGAGACTCGGCCCGAACTCATACTGCAGCAAGTCTTGTTCAAGCCCGGCGATCGTTATTCGCGGCGACTGCTCGAAGAGTCGGAGCGTCTGCTGCGCGCCACCCGTTATCTGTATGACGCCGACATCGTCCCCATCCATTACGCCAATGGCGTTGTCGACGTGCGCATCACCACACAAGACGTCTGGTCGCTCAATCCAGGAGTCTCCTATGGCCGCAGCGGCGGCAAAACCACAAAAGGCTTTGAACTCGAGGAGCAGAACTTGTTCGGGCGCGGCATCGGTATTACGGTGTCTTACAAATCCGGAATCGACCGCGAAGTTCGCAAGCTCGACTACGCTGATCGGCACTTACTCGGCACGCGGCTGCAACTGCTGGCGAGTTACGCCAACAACAGTGATGGCAGCGAGGAACGTTTGGCGCTTGAGCGTCCTTTCTACGCGCTCGACGCGCGTTGGGCTGGTGGGGCGCAGTTCGCACAGCGCGATCGCATCGACCCGCTCTATCGATTGGGCGAAGTGGAGTATCAATTTCGCGAGCGCAGCCGCCTGGCGGAAGTGTTTGCAGGGGTGTCGAACGGACTGCAACAAGGTTGGGCGCAACGCTGGCTGTGGGGCCTGACACGCGACGAGCGTCGCTTTGATCCGTTGTCAACCGCGCTATCTACATTGCTGGTTCCACCGGATCGCGATTTGGTGTATCCGTGGATCGGCTGGGAAATGACTCAGGATCAATACGATGTAAGCCGCAATCATGATCAGATTGAGCGCACCGAAGATGTGTTTCTCGGAACCCGTTTGCAGGCACGGCTGGGGTACAGCACGACCGCGTTGGGCGCGGACCGCAACTCCCTGATCTATCGGGTCGCTGCGGACCGCGGATTCAAGCTCGGACAACGCGCCACGCTGACGTTGGCTTCTGCATTGAATGGGCGCTGGGAAAACCGCCACAGCGCGGACTTGCTGCTGGAAAGTCGCGCGCGTTACTACTTCGAACAAACCGATCGCTGGCTGTTTTTTGCCAGCTTGGACACCAGTTACGGCGATAATCTGGACCTCGAACGCCAGGTATTGCTGGGCGGCGACAACGGCTTGCGCGGCTATCCGTTGAATTATCAGGCCGGCGACAAGCGCGCCCGCATCACGGTCGAACAACGCTATTTCACTGACTGGTATCCGTTCCGGCTGTTCCGGGTCGGCGGCGCTATTTTCTTCGACGCCGGCCGCACCTGGGGCGACGACCCGCTGAATACCCCTAACTATGGCGTGCTGAAAGATGTGGGCATCGGATTGCGGCTGGGCAATAGTCGCTCGGGACTCGGCAGCATCATCCACATCGATCTGGCGTTTCCACTCGATGGTCCCAGCGACATCGACAACGTGCAGTTTTTGCTCGAGACGCGCAAGGAATTCTAGTCCCGGCCACCGCGGGCGCTGCAGCTGATTTGGCAATTGCGCGAGCACTCATCAGACGCGAAACATGCTGCACCAAGACTACTCGGCCCGCCATCCGGCGTAGCCCGTGTACAGCGCGGTCGCAATCAGTATCCAACCCACGCTTCTCGCCAGCAGCGCATTCGAAGCCGGCCGCGACGCGAGCCATTCGCGCACGCGATCACCGGCCAGCGCCATGCCGCCGTAGATCACGATTTGGGTCAACGCGATGATCAGCCACATCGCCAGCGCTTGCGCCCACAGCGCGCCGTACTCGGGCTTGAAGAATTGCGGAAAGATCGCGAGCATGAACAGGTACGCCTTGGGGTTGAGCAGACTGGTCAGCATGCCCTGGCCAAAGGTCGCGGCCTGGGAGCGTTGGCGTTGCGTCGGCAATTCGCCCAGGGCCGCTGGGCTGCGCAGTAGCGCCAGGCCGATCCAGGCGATGTACAACGCACCTGCCACGAGCATCACGTTGAACAGCGCTGGCAACAGACGCAGCACCGCCATGATGCCGAGTGCGCCCATGACGACGTGACAGATGCCACCGGCCACGATGCCAGCGGTTGCCGTCAATCCGCGGCGGCGACCGCCGACCAATGAGCTGGCCAACACATAGGCCATGTCCAGACCGGGCAGCAACACCACACTCAGTACCAATACAAAGAACAGCCAGAGGTGTGCAGTCTGTTCCATATCAAGGACCTGCCTGAACTGACGGAAGCAGCGAGCGCGCCGTGGGCGCAAGGCGCAGGACTTCCTCGCGTACCATGAGTTCGTCGATCCCCGCACGCACCTGGATCCAAGGTGGCATTGTCGCGAGCGCATCTCGATAGCGATCGTGGGCCTCGACATCGTCGAAGCGTGCGAACCAGACGAAAACGTGCTCGCCCTCGCGCACCGGCAGACGCGGGAAATTGTTGCTCGCAGTCTCCGATTCAAACGTACTCAACAGCTCCGCACCGGCATCGCTTGCCAGCGGCGCAACGCTGTCGTAGAAAAACTCGACAAAACGAGCGTCGACCTGAGACTCGAAATAGTAGAGCGTCGCCACCACGATGCCGCCGGTTGATCTGCTCGCGCCGCTTGGCGGGCGCGTCGTCGTGGGTGCGGCAAAAGCTGAATCGGCGCGCGCCGGACGCAATAGAAGCACATTGTCGGAGTCCAGCATGGTGGCATTCGCAGTGTTGCGATGCGCCTGCCATGTCGGTCCGCCGTAGAACGCGGTCAACGCCTGGGCGCGCGCCGGCATGTCAGAGAATCCGCGTAACCAGACAAATCGGTCGGGGTTGTCCAGATCGCGAAACTGCCCCGGAACGGTGATGCCCAGCGCTTCCTGTGATTCGATGAATTCGTGCTCAAACAATTCGGCCAGCGCATCGCGCTGGCCGACTCGAAGCGTGTACTGACGCAGCTCGATAACCGCGCAGCAACGCGTGGCGGGAAATTTCTTTGCTTCGGGCATGACGGTCTCCGAGATGGATAGTGGTTGGCAGCCGGCGAGCGCAGCACTCAGGCACAGCGCGAGCAAGGCAATTGGACGACGAATAAAACCGCTGGGCATATCGGACTCCGCTAGAGACGTTGGTCAGTGCTCAGGCTAAACTGCAATCAGGGCGAATTCGGCCCTAATTGAACGCTAGACTGGTCGCCATGCAGAGCCCCACCACCCGCGTGCTCGCCGTACTGGAAATGCTTCAGGCGCGAGGACGCATCAGCGGAACGGACCTGGCGCGGGACCTGGGCGTCGACGGGCGCACTCTGCGTCGCTACATCGCCATGCTCGAAGAACTTGGCATTCCCATCGTCAGCGAACGCGGACGCTACGGCGGC
>JANMSL010000800.1:0-2491 GCA_031389245.1 Lysobacterales bacterium
AACCCCACCTCGCGATGCGCCCTGTCACCGGTCAATTTGTAAAGCGCGACGGAATAGAGCGTGTAAAGAAATCCCGCGTCGTGATGCATGTCGAGGTAGCGCACCATCGCTTTCTCGCGATACGCCGGAGCGAGCCGGAGCACCTGTTGCAAAAAATACTCATCCTCGGTCTCGCGCCACGCGAGTAGTGCCATGCCGGTAAAAAACGAACTCGTCCAATTGCCGATCTCGAAGAAGCCTTCCTGGAATTTCGAGTAATCGCCATCCACGGCCCACGACCAGGTCTTGGGTTCGTCGGCCAGATCTTTGAGGTTGCGACGCGACTTCTGGACGCATAGATCAAAGGCACGTCGCAGCATGACAGCCCGACCGTCCAGCGCGGAGCCGAGGGACGGCCCATTGTGCAGCTCAGGCTTCATTGAATTGAACCTGAGCCAGCGCGTGACAAGCCCGCATCCCGATGCTGTTGCCCTGAAGTCATGCAGGCAAGGTGCGCTGACAGCACCATCCTCTCAACGCCGCCGTCATGCACCTTGTTGCACGACAGTGTTTCCAGCATTACCATGCTTCCAGTCACGACATGAAACCCAGCCGTTCCAATCCGCAAAATGACCCCACCCGCACCGAGGCAAACCCATCGAAGCCAGACCCGGCACCGCGCATCACCGTCCGCCAGATCGCGCACCGACTGAACGTCAGTCACACCACCGTCTCGCGCGCGTTGAAGAACGATCCCCGCATCAGCGCAACCGTCCGCCAAAAAGTTCAGGCCACTGCCGAGGCGCTGGGGTATCGCCCGGACCCGATGCTCAGCGCCTTGGCGGCGTACCGCAAAGGCCAGACAAAACAATCCATCGGGGCTGAACTCGCCTGGATTAATTGCTGGCCCGATCCCAAACGCCTTCGCACCTATAAAGAATTCGACCTTTACTGGACAGGAGCCGAGGAAGAGGCCGCACGCGCTGGTTATCGGCTGGAAGAGTTTTGTTGCCCGGCAAAGCTGTCGCCCGAGCGACTGGAGAAAATCCTAAGCGCGCGAAACATTCGTGGCCTGTTGCTTACGCCGGTGTGGTCAACCGTCACGCCGGATTGGAGCACGCTCGACTGGAGCAGATTTTCACTCGTTCGCTTCGGTTATTCACTCCAATTTCCCGCTACGCATCTCGTCACCAGCGATCAATTGATGGACGGACTGCTGGCATTTGAAAGCATGTGGCGGCATGGCTACCGGCGCATCGGCATGGTCATGTGGTCGGCACAAGGCACCCGCTCGGTGCGCTTCTCCGCCGGCTATCTCTACGCGCAGCTTCGGGTGGATCACAAACTGCGATTGCCCCCGCTGGTCCTGAACGACGACAGTCCGCAAAAAGATCAGGACCTGCTCGCCTGGCTGGAAAAGGAAAAGCCTGACGCCATTCTCACGGATGTCAGCGATTTGCGCACGTGGCTTAACAAGTTGAACTATCGCGTGCCGCAGGACGTTGGGTTGGCCGCGCTCAGTGTGCTGGATGGTCACGCGGACGCGGGCATTGATCAGAACTCGCGCGAAATCGGCCGCGCCGCCGTGCAAACGCTCATCTCACTCATTCATCACAACGAACGAGGCATTCCGCAAACGCCGCGCGAAGTGCTGGTGTCCGGTCGGTGGGTGGATGGCAAGACACTTCCGACGAAGGACTGACTCCTGAGCTGGCTTTACATCGCCCGCATTAAACCGGCGTGCTCATCGTGGAGTTTGCCCGTGTCCAAATCATCCAGCACCAGCACGCCTTGCAGTGAGGAAATCAACTCCGCCTTGCTCCACGTCCAGACGATTTCACCCGCACCATTGAACTCCAGCAATTGCACTCCCGACGAACCGAAGCCCGGGCCGTGTCCCTGCCAATTGGCGAGCACGATATTGCCGTTCGGCAACAATTGGAACATCGCGTAGAAGAACGGGCGCACCTGTTCCGGCACTTGGTCTTTGCCGCCGAACTTGCGGACAACTTTGCCGGATGAATCCAGTTCCACTACGAACGCACCGTAGCCCGCCGTGACGATCAGGTTTCCATTCGGCAGCCGCAGCGATTTCCACAGCCAGCTTGCCCGGATTGGCCTTGGCCAAGGCGATGAACTCCGGCAGCGTCTTGGCTTCGACCGACGGATGCACGACCATCACCAGGTCGGACGCATTGACCGGCGCCACCGGCACGAGGTCGCGCAGCAGTGCGTAAGGTTTGTTGGCCTGCAGCGTCTCGTTGACCGTGTGGGTGTTCGACATCATCAGCAGCGTGTAGCCGTCGGGCGCCGACTTGGCTGCGATGTCGGTGCCGATCAAGGCGCCGGCCCCCGGCCTGTTCTCGATGACGAAGGATTGCTTCAGCACTTCCGCCAGCTCGTTGCCGATCAGGCGGGCATAGACGTCGGCCGGCCCGCCCGGGCCGAACGGAACGACGATCTTGACCGGCTTGGCGGGCCAGGTTTGTGCGGCTGCCGGCGCTGCCAATGC
>JANMSL010000819.1:0-1847 GCA_031389245.1 Lysobacterales bacterium
GCTCAAGCCCGGGATCGCAGCACCGGGAACCGGAATTCTGGCAGCGTCGAACGTGCAGAATCTTTACTCGATCAAGTCTGGAACGTCGATGGCTGCGCCGCACGTAGCGGGCGCTGCCGCCCTGTTGTTGGCGGCGAACCCGACGTGGACGGTCGCACAAGTCGATTCGGCGCTGCTCGGCACTGTCTCCAATACCGTTGTGCATGCCGCAGGTCGCGCGCGCGCGCGCTTCGATGAAGGCGGCGCCGGGCGTGTTCAACTGCCGTTGGCAGTGCGTTCCGCGCTGCATTTGGCGGTGACAACAGCAGATTTCACCGCTGCCAGTCCGGCCAACGGTGGCGATCCCAGGCAGTTGAATCTGCCCAGTCTGCATACTTCTGTGTGCCGCGAAACCTGCACCTTCAACCGCAGGGTCACTGACAATGGCGCTGGTGGCAGCTGGCAGGTGATCGCTGAGCCGAGCAATGGCGCGTCGATAACAGTCACGCCTTCCAGTTTCAATCTGGCGCCGGGTCAGAGTCAGGCCTTGCAGATCGTGGTTGACGTGCGCGCATCGAGCGCCGTGGGTAAATGGATGGACGGCGCAGTGCGGCTGCGCGCCAATGGCGTACCCGATTTTGTCATGCCGGTGTCGGTGTTTGCGCCTTCGGGCATCGACATTACCGCGCTGGGCATCGAGGCTACTGCGATTGGTGGCAGCAGCGACCTGGTCTTCAACACCCCGGTGGCGCTGTCTGATGCGACTTTCCGTGACTCCTCTTACACCCCGGCGGATTCGCTAGCGATACCGCTGCCCGCGGGCAGCAGCAATCTCGACGATGCTTATGATCCGGCGCTGGCTTCGATACGTCGTGTCGCGTTTTTTTCCAAGCCGCCGACCGGTGACGGCAATCTCGGCCGTCTATACGTTTCACTGTTTACCGAGCTGACGTCCAGCAGCAACCCATTCGCCTGGTTGCTGCTCGGGCGTGATCTCAATGGCAATGGCATCGCCGATCCGGACGAAGTGCTGTGTCAGCAAACCGGGTCGGCATTGTTTCGGCAATGCGCCGTGGATACCGACTGGTCGATACCGGGAACACGCTATTGGGTGATGGTGTTCAATGGCAGCAGTAATTCCCCGCTGTTTGCGACACTGACGCCGATCAATGTGCTCGACGATAGCGACCGCGACACCGGCATCGTTGTTTCGGGCCCGCGGCGCATCGCACGCCAATCCGATTTCAGCGTGCGACTGGGCTGGAACCTGCCCCACCTGCGAGCGGGCGAGCGCGTGGCCACCATCCTGCGCATGGGCGCCGATCGCAGCAACGTGGGCGTTGCCGCCAATGTGCCTGTTTTCATTTCTCGTCGCGCGACGGTCGGCGAACCCAAGGCGATTGTGCTCGATGGTCGCGGCGATTCGATCAGCCTGAATCTTTCGGCCGGACAGGCGCACGAGCGCATCGTGATCGATGTGCCGCCAAACGCCGTCTCGATGACGGTTTCGACCCAGGCCGCGAGCGGCGAGATCGATCTGTACCTCGCCAAGGCAACGGCGCCACCCACGCCTCCCCTATTCGCGGCAGCGCCGGCGCGCGGGCTGGCTCAGGGCACATCGATTCATCCGGGCGCAAATGAAACCATCACCTTGAACGCTTCCGGAACACCGGCACTGACCCCGGGTCGCTGGTACGTGACTCCGGTCAACACTGGCGGCGGCGATGCAACCTTCACCCTCACCGCGAGCCTGATTCAATCGGGGGCGATCACCCAACCCGCAGACAACGCATACCGCAACCCCGCGCGCAGCGGCCATGGTCTGTATCTGGCCAAGGCCGCAGGCGTCTGGGCGGCTGCCTGGTACA
>JANMSL010000328.1:0-6362 GCA_031389245.1 Lysobacterales bacterium
CTTGCGCAGGTCCTGCACGTTCTTCGCCTGCCAAACGGCCATGTACTGGTCGACCGTATGCTGGAAACACATTCCGCACGCGGCGGCGCTGCGGTGATCACATCACATGGATTGAGCAGCCCCTCGCTGTCCAAGCTGACCCGACTGACGATGGAATGCGCGTATGCGTGAGGCCAACGTTGGCTCGGTCTTTGTCGGCTTGCTGATCCGCGACGGCATGGGCATGTGGCGTCGCCGCGGCGAGCTGCTCAGCCCGCTGTTGTTTGCACTGATGGTGGCCACGCTGTTTCCGCTGGCACTGGGTCCCGAGGCAGCAAAATTGTCGCGCGTTGCCAGCGGCGTCTGCTGGGTGATCGTACTGCTCGCCAGCCAGCTGTCTCTTGAGGCCATGTTCCGTAGCGATGTTGAAGACGGCAGCCTGGACGCGATGTTGGTCAGCGGTCAGTCGCTGACCTTGATGATGTCGGCAAAAATTCTGCTGCATTGGCTGGCAACCGGCTTGCCGCTGTTGCTGATGGCCCCGGTGATCGCGCTTTCGCTGGGCATGCCTAAAGCGGGGTTGACCACGCTGATCCTGGCGTTACTGTTGGGTACGCCGCAGCTCAGCGTGATTGGCGCCTGTGCAGCGGGCCTGACGGCAAGTCTGCGCCGCTCTGGTATTTTGCTGGCATTGATTGTGCTGCCTCTGGCGGTTCCGGTGTTGATCTTCGGTGCCGGCGCGGTTGAGGCAGTCTTGACCGGTGGTCAGGCGACACAGCCCTTGCTGCTTCTAGCGGCGGGCGCGGTGCTCAGTCTGGCTTTTGGTCCCCTGGTTTGCGCAGCAGCAGTGCGCATGAGTGCGAGTTGAACAATATGCACCCACTATTGCTTTGGTTTCACAAAAGTGGCTCACCGCCCACTTTTTATCGCTGGAGCGGAAAGCTGATGCCCTGGTTTTGGGGCGCGGCCATCGTGCTGGGCGCGATTGGTCTGTACATGGGGTTGGTGCGCGCCCCGGCGGACTATCTGCAGGGCGAGAGCGCGCGCATCATGTACCTGCATGTGCCGAGTGCCTGGATGTCGATGTTCATCTTCGCATTCATGGCGCTGTGCGGTGCGTTGGCGCTGATCTGGCACATCAAGATCAGCGAAGTGCTGATGATTTCGGCAGCGCCGATCGGCATGGGCTTCACCCTGGTCACGCTGATCACTGGTTCTCTTTGGGGTCGTCCGACCTGGGGTACGTTCTGGGTTTGGGATGCACGCCTGACTTCCGAGCTGGTGCTGCTGTTCCTGTATTTCGGCGTGATCGGCCTGTTCCATGCATTCGATGACCGTCGCAAAGGTGCACGTGCAGCCGCCATCCTCGCCCTGATCGGCCTGGTCAACCTGCCGGTGATTCATTACTCGGTGTCGTGGTGGAACACATTGCACCAGGGCAACTCGATCAACCTGATGACGGGCAAAAACACCATCCATCCGAGCATGCTGTGGCCCTTGCTGACCATGGCGATCGCCACCAAATTCTGGTTTGTCGCCAGCCTGATGGCACGAGCGCGAATCGAAGTACTGGAGATGGAAGCGGGCAAGGAATGGGTGCAGGAATTGGTCCCGGGAAATGCGACGGCGCAGGAGCCGCTGGCATGAACCATTGGCCCTTCATCGTCACGTCCTACGCAGTGTTCGCACTGTTCCTGTTGCTCGATGCCGTGCTGCCGCAACTGCGCAAACATCGCCTGCTTAAATCCTTGGCGCAGCGCAGTCGCCGTCAACGAAATCGGAATTCTCCATGAATCGGAATGCCGCATGAACCCCATCCGCCGTCGTCGCCTGATGCTGATTCTGCTTGGTGTAGCTGCGGTCGGCATAGCGTCCGCCTTGGTGCTGCTGGCACTGCGCCAAAACATCCAGCACTTCGTCAGCCCCAGCGACATCGCTGCCGGCAAGGCCGCGATCGGACAACGCATTCGAATTGGCGGTATCGTCGAAGAGGGTTCGCTGCAGCGCATGGGTGACTCGCTGGACGCACAATTCGTGGTGACTGATCGATTCAAAACCACGCGCGTGCACTATCGCGGCATCCTTCCGGACTTGTTTCGCGAAGGGCAAAGCGTGGTGGCCACCGGACAGCTGGCCGCAGGCAACCAATTCGAAGCGGACGAGGTGCTGGCCAAGCACGACGAAAAGTACATGCCCGCCGAAGTGAGCGATGCGATCGCACGCGCCAAGGCGCAGAACGCGGAGGGTGCACAATGATTCCCGAGTTAGGTCAATTCGCCCTGATCCTGGCCATGCTGATCGCGGCGATGCTTGGCACGCTACCGCTGATTGGCGCGCAGGTCGGTCGACCGCGCTGGATGGCGCTGGCGCGCCCGGCCGCCTATGTGCAGTTCGGTCTGCTCGCCGTCGCCTTCGCACTGTTGGTGCACGCTTTTGTCGTGCAGGATTTCAGCGTCGCCTATGTGGCACAGCACTCCAACAACTTGTTGCCAATGCGCTATCGCTTCTCGGCACCCTGGGCCGCGCACGAAGGCTCGCTGTTGTTGTGGGTATTGATTCTGTCTGTGTGGACTGCGCTGGTGGCGCGTTTCAGCCGTTCGCTTCCAGACGCATTTGTGGCACGCGTGCTGGCGGTGCTGGGCTTGGTGTCGTTCGGCTTTTTGTTTTTCACCGTGGCCACCTCCAATCCTTTCCTGCGGCATTTGCCGGCATTGGCTGATGGCGCGGATCTGAATCCATTGCTGCAGGATTTTGGTCTGATCGTGCATCCGCCGATGCTGTACATGGGCTATGTCGGATTCGCGGTGGCGTTCGCGTTTGCCGTGGCGGCGCTGATCGAGGGTCGTGTCGATGCGCGTTGGGTACGTTGGTCGCGGCCGTGGACCTTGGTCGCCTGGGCGTTTCTGACACTGGGCATCGCGCTCGGCAGTTGGTGGGCGTATTACGAACTCGGCTGGGGCGGCTGGTGGTTCTGGGATCCGGTGGAGAATGCCTCGTTCATGCCCTGGCTGCTGGGTACCGCGCTGATTCATTCGCAGTCGACCACCGAGAAACGCGGGCAGTTGTTACGTTGGACCTTGCTGCTCGCCATCCTCACATTCTCGCTCAGCGTGCTCGGCGCTTTTCTGGTTCGTTCGGGCGTGCTGACTTCCGTGCATGCCTTCGCCAGCGATCCCACGCGCGGCGTTTACATCCTGGTTTTCCTCGGCATCGTTACCGGCGGCGCGTTGTCGCTTTATGCCTGGCGGGCGCCGAAGTTCGGAATCGATACTGGCTTCGCTCCGGTCTCGCGCGAGAGCCTGCTGCTGCTCAACAACGTCTGCCTGACCGCTGCCTGCGCCATGGTGCTGCTGGGCACGTTGTATCCATTGGTGGCCGATGCGATGGGCTGGGGTAAGGTGTCGGTCGGTCCGCCGTATTTCGGGCTGTTGTTCCCGATTTTAACCGCGCCGCTGTTCCTGTTTGTGCCGTTTGGACCGCTGGCGCGCTGGCGCCAGGATCAGGCCGCGCGTATCGCCGCACCGCTGAAATTCGCACTGATCGCAGCACTCGTCGTCGGCGCGATCGTGTTTGCCCTGGCCCAAGGACTGCCATTCAAGGCGCTGCTCGGCGTCGTGCTGGGTACCTGGGTGCTTGCCGGTACGGTGGTTTACGTGCGCCGCTATCGTGCTGATCCCGAGCGCCGAGCGCGCGGGATCAGCCGCGAATCGATCGGCATGCTGCTGGCGCATGCGGGGCTGGGTGTATTCGTGATCGGCGTCATGGTCGTTGACATCACCAGTGTCGAAAAAGACCTGCGCATGGCACCCGGCGAATCCATCGAAGTACGTGGCCTGCGTTTCACGCTGGAAAAAATTGAACCGGTGGATGGGCCCAATTATCGCGCCGACCGTGGCACGGTCGTGGTGCGCGATGGCGATCGCGTGATCGCCATCATGCATCCGCAAAAGAATGCCTATCGTGGCGGTCAGGTGATGACCGAGGCAGCCATCGATCCGGGTTTTACCCGCGATCTTTATGTCGCGATGGGCGAGCCCCTGGATGGTGGCAAAGCCTGGGCAGTGCGCATCTACCACAAGCCTTTCATTCGCTGGATCTGGCTCGGTGCCCTGTTCATGATGTTGGGTGGATTCGTCGCTGCTGCCGATCGGCGACTGCGTGAGCGCCATTCGCGCGAGCTCACTGCCAGTCCGCCGCCCGCTGTCAGCGAAACGACGGACGTTGGCACAGGTGTGGGAGTGAACGCATGAATCAACTGCGCTATGCCGTTCCGTTGCTGCTGTTTGTCGGTCTGGCGGCGCTGTTGTACAGCGGCCTGGGCAAAGACACGCGCCTGGTGCCATCGCCGATGATCAACAAAGCGGCGCCCGCCTTCGACCTGCCGGAACTGCGCGACGTCACGCAGCGTGTGTCCAGCGTCGCGCTCAAAGGAAAAATGTATCTGCTCAATGTCTGGGGCAGTTGGTGCGTCGCCTGCGCTCAGGAACATCCAGTATTGATGCGCCTCGCGGCCAGCGGACGCCTGCCAATCATCGGCCTGAACTGGAAAGACGAACGCGATGCCGCGCTTGCCGTACTGCGCCGCGGCGGCGACCCGTATACCGCGATTGCCACTGACGATGTCGGCGGTACGGCGATCGATTTCGGCGTTTATGGTGCGCCCGAAAGTTTCCTGATCGATGCCAGCGGCATCATCGTCTACAAACACATCGGTCCACTCGACTGGGATGCTGTCGAAAAACATCTGCTCGCACGTGTGCCGACGGGGGTGACGCCGTGAAGCGATCATTGTCGATTTCTTTGCTGCTGCTTGCCCTGCTGGCCATCGCCGCTCCGGTCAACGCAATCGACCCGCTGCCGTTTGCCGATCGCGCCGAAGAGGTGCGCTTTCAAAACCTCGTGCGCGAGCTGAGATGCCTGGTGTGCCAGAACCAGAATCTTGCCGATTCCGATGCGGGTCTGGCCAAGGATCTGCGTGCGGAAGTATTCGAGATGATCCAGACCGGCAAGAGTGATGTTGAGATCAAGCGCTTTCTGACCGATCGTTACGGTGATTTCGTGCTGTACCAACCGCCAGTCAAACCCGGCACCTGGCTATTGTGGTTCGGGCCCCTGTTGGTGCTCGCCCTGGGCATCTGGCTCGCGCGCCGTCAGATGCGCGTGCGCGAGCCTGGGACCGTGCCCGCGGGCGACAAGCAGGATGGAGAATTTTCTTGAACAGCGCTTTTTTGATCGCGGCCTGCATCGTAGCTGTGGCCGCTGCGGCACCATTGATGATCGCCCTGCTGGGTCGGTCACGCCCGGACCATGCCCAGCGCGAGGCGCAGCGCGCGCGAGTGGCGCTCGCCGCGGCGCGTGCCGCCGGTGTGCTGAATCAGCAAGAGTACGTCGACAAATTGGCCGCGCTGCCGCAGCCGGCGGACAGTGGCAGTACACCGGTCGCCGGCAAACTGGCGATCGCGATCGCCGTCCTGCTGCCACTGGCCGCGTTGATCGTGTATGCGCAAATCGGTGAGCCGCGCGCGCTTGACCCTGCGCAGCACATTGCCAGCGCCGCTCCTGATAACGCCGCCCAGGCACCGGATATGGAGTCCGCTTTGGCCGGGCTTGAGCAGCGACTGCAGGCCAACCCCAACGATGCCCAGGGCTGGAGTCTGTTGGTGCGCGGCTATCAGAGCGCGCAGCAATTTGACAAAGCGCTGGTCGCGATGCGCCATGTGCGTGACTTGATGCCCGATGACCTGGACGCCCAGGTCGGCTATGCCGAAGCACTGGCGCTGGCATCCCCCGAACGCAGAATTGGCGATGAGGCTTCGGCGATCCTGCAAGGTGCATTACAGCGCGACCCGCAGCATCAACGTGCACTGTGGCTCTCCGGAGTCGCAGGCATGCAGCGCGGTGATACTGCGGCGGCGCTCAAGCATTGGCGCACGCTGGAAGCGTTATTGCCCGAAGGTTCGGAAATTCGTGCTTCGTTGACTGCGCAGATTCGCGGCGCCGATCCCGCGACCGCCGATGCTTCCGATGCAGCGACACCCCCAACTCCGGCGGCGGCTGTCGCCGAGCCGAGTGCAACGGCCGCGCCCGATGCCGTCGTCAGCAGCGGCGGCGTAACCGTCAGCATCAGCCTCGATCCGAGTCTGCACAGTCGGGTCGCGCCGGGCGATACGCTGTTCGTGTTCGCGCGCGCCGCCAGTGGCCCGCGCATGCCACTGGCCATCGCACGACACAGTGCCAGCGAGCTGCCGCTCGTAGTCACACTGGTTGACAGCATGAGCATGATGCCGGAGTTGATGCTGTCCTAGTTGGCCGACATCGTCATCGGTGCGCGCTTTTCCTAGTCCGGCTACGCCATCGCCGCCTCTGGTGATTTGCAGGTACTG
>JANMSL010000063.1:0-16525 GCA_031389245.1 Lysobacterales bacterium
GATCGGCGCCGGCGAGGGCCGTATCAATGGCTTTTTCCAGTTGATCCTCAGGCACGATCACCGGTTCGATCGGCAGATTGGCCTGGAACTTCATATCGTCCAAGGCGCGCAAATTGGTCGGATCGGTAATGCCGACGAACAGACGATTGCCGCGCTTGAATAGGGGCAGCGCCTTGTGCTGCTGAATCAGCTTCTCGTCAACCAGTTTGATCGGAGCGACCCTGAGATCGAGCGCGCGCACATCAAAGAGTGGAATACCAAATTCTGCTGATGCTGCGCTTGCGACCTGACTTGCAGGTGCAAGGCCGTTCTGCACCAGATAGCTGACCAGCGGAATTTTCTGCTTGTTTGAAGCGTCGACGGCCTTGCGTGCGTCATCTTCTGAGACCACGCCCTCAATAACGAGTCGCCGGGCAATGCCTGGAATACCCGTTAATGCCGCCGGATTGATCTGGGTGGCCATCGCGATCCCGCTCAAGGTCCATTCGGATCAACAATCTACAGCAAAAAGCTGTGAGAGCGGTAGAGGTCTGACAACGCCATTTCGGTATCGCCTGCCCGAACCTGGCCTTACCCGGCAAAAGGCACAATATTGAGCTTCACAGTCATGGTTGGGCTGAGCGTACAGCACTCAAAATAGTGTGGCTGGAAGTGCACAGCCTTGCTCTGTTAAATCTGCCCGGTAGGAGCACACTGGGCGCCTCCCGGCTTCTCTACCCAGGGCCGATCGGCATAAAGCCGCTGATGCCGGCAATCCCGATAGCGCCATACTCACGGGCGAGGCCGAGGTGACCGGGCGTCAGGCCGCCGAGTGCGAATGCCGGAAGGGTGGTTTGCTCGTGCAGCGCTTGAAATCCTGACCATTGAAGTCCAGGTTGACCGAGGTGGGTGGGGGTAGCAAATACCGGGGAAAGGACCACTGCATCCACTCCCAGCAACTCCGCCGCCCGCAGCGCGCCCACCGAATGACAGGAGGCAAACAGGGGGCAGTCTGCTGGAATCGAGCATGCGCTCATCAGGTCATTGGCGCGCAGGTGAATTCCGGTTCCAGCCTGCCTGCAGGCTGCGCGGTCGCTGGCGTCGACCATGAGTCGTCCGCCGCCCAACATGACCAGTTCTTCGCATTCACGCAAAAGCGAGGACGGCAGGCGTGTCTTTGGATCAGCGCAACGCACCCGGATCAGTCGCTCTCCAGCTGCCAGCGCGGCACGCACAAGGTCAAGCAGCCCAGCGCTTCCCAGCTGCGCGGCATCAGGGGAAATGCAGTAGTGCGCGGGCCATTGCAGGCAGCGCGCAATGCGCAAGTCGGCGGGCGGCATCCGATCGATCGGCAGTGCTTCCGGTGCCGACCACCTCAAGGCCAATGCCTCGATGGCTCGGGGCCGGCCGCGGAAGTCCAAGACGCGCCAGGCATGCAAGTGCAGGTCGAAATCGTCGTGCGGTTCGATCACGCTCATCAGACGCACCGCAGAGACGACATCGATGCCGAGTTCTTCGCGCAATTCCCGACGCAATGCCAGCAGAGCAGTTTCGCCCGGCTCGATCTTGCCGCCGGGAAACTCCCACAGACCCGCGTGCTGCTTGCCGAGCGGGCGCTGTGCAATAAGTACGTGACCGCGATCGTCGTCGATCAGCGCCGCGACCACGTGCAATGCGCGCTGTTGCAATGCACGCTGGTCCTCCATTTGAGTACCCCCGCAGAATTGGGTGAACGGAAAAACTGAGCCGAAAGCTGTACTCACTCCCCGATGTTCGGGGGCAAGCACGGTTGCTTACTTCGCGCAGGCAGGCGACCGGACGAACGCACGACGGCTTTGCCGACGGGCCGGACGGGCTGAGGCGCAGTCAAGGAGCACGCGCTCCTCCTGGCGTTGATGTGGCGGCCTATTGCTCCCCACGCGATGAAAGTCAGGCCAGACGACCGTGACAATGCTTGAATTTTTTCCCCGAGCCACATGGGCAGGCGTCATTGCGCCCTACCTTGGGCATCGCGGCGGCGCGATCTGCCGATAAACCCGTCGCGAAATTGGCGGCCATTCGCGCCTGCACCTCAGCCTCTTCCTCGACGCCAAAGTCGCCAGCGTCTGCGTGCTGGAATTGCACCGGCGTGTTGGCCTGTCGTTGTTGCTCGAGGCGTTGTGCTTCTGCAATGTCTTCTTCGCTCTGCACACGCACACGCGCGAGTACATTGACCACTTCGATCTTCACCCGCTCAAGCATTTGCTGGAAGAGTTCAAACGCCTCGCGCTTGTACTCCTGCTTGGGTTGCTTCTGCGCATAGCCGCGCAGATGGATGCCTTGACGCAGATAGTCCATGTTCGCCAAATGGTCGCGCCATTGCGTATCGAGCACGCGCAGCAGGAAGTGCTTTTCCACCGCACGGGTGAATTCGCTGCCGAGTTGGGCTTCTTTCTCGCGAAAAAAACGTTCGACATCTTCCTGAATCTTCGCCACCAGATCGGCGTCGCTGAGTTCGTCATGCGATTCAAAGTGCCGCTTGCTGCTGACCACGATTCCAAAGTCCTGCTGAATGGCTTTGTCGAGGCCAGTCAAATCCCACTGCTCGGCAATACTCTCTACGGCGACAAACTTGCGGCAAGTGGCCTCGATCACGTCGCGGCGGATATTTTCCACAGTCTCGTGGATGTCCTCGGGCTCAAGCAGTTCATTGCGCTGCTGATAGATGACTTTGCGCTGATCATTGGCAACGTCGTCGTACTCGAGCAGGTGCTTGCGAATATCGAAGTTGTGCGCTTCTACCTTGCGCTGCGCCTTTTCAATTTGCCGAGATACGAGCTTGTCTTCAAGAGCGTCGTCGTCCTTCATGCCAAAGATCTGCATCCACTTGGTCACCCAATCCGGCGCGAAAATGCGCATCAAGGTGTCTTCAAGCGACAGGAAAAACCGGCTGGAGCCGGGGTCACCCTGGCGGCCAGAGCGACCGCGCAATTGATTGTCAATACGTCGCGATTCGTGCCGCTCAGTACCAATGATATGCAAGCCGCCAGCCGCCAGCACAATCAGTTGACGCGCCCTGGCTTCGGCGCGTACCCGCGCCTGGTCCGCTTCAGTGGCTCCAGGCGGCAACTCAGCCAATGCCGCTTCGACATTGCCGCCGAGCACGATGTCGGTACCGCGGCCGGCCATATTGGTGGCGATGGTTACTGCGCTGGGGCGGCCGGCCTGGGCAACGATTTGTGCCTCGCGCTCATGCTGTTTGGCGTTAAGCACTTCGTGCGCCAAGCCCTTTTCCTTGAGCATTGCGGACAACATCTCAGAGGTTTCAATCGAAGTTGTGCCGACCAGAACCGGCTGCTTGCGACCATTGCAATCGCGAATGTCTTCGATAATGGCGTTCCATTTGGCTTTCGCCTTCAGGAACACCAGATCGGGGGCGTCTTTGCGCACCATCGGCCGGTTGGTGGGGATGACTACTACTTCCAGATTGTAGATCTGCTGAAACTCGTAGGCCTCGGTGTCCGCGGTGCCGGTCATGCCCGCCAACTTCTTGTACATGCGGAAGTAATTCTGGAAGGTGATCGATGCCAGCGTGTGGTTTTCACGTTGGATCGGCACGCCTTCCTTGGCCTCGACTGCTTGGTGCAGTCCGTCCGACCAACGTCGGCCGGAAAGTGTGCGGCCGGTGAATTCGTCGACGATGATGACTTCGCCGTCGCGCACAATGTAGTCAACATCGCGCTGATACAGGTTATGTGCGCGCAGCGCAGCGTTCAAATGGTGAACGGCTGCCAGGTGCTTGGGATCGTAGAGACTCTCATCAACGCCGATGATGTTGTCCTGTCGCAGCAACTGCTCGGCGCGCTCCATGCCCTGCTCGGACAAGTGCACTTGCTTTTGTTTTTCCTCGACGAAGAAGTCGCCTTCGCCTTCCTCACTGGCCTGCCGATTCAGGCGCGGCACAATCTGGTTGATCTTGATGTAAAGCTGCGGCGACTCGTCTGCTGGGCCGGAGATGATCAGCGGAGTGCGGGCTTCGTCAATGAGAATCGAGTCAACTTCGTCGACAATCGCAAAAAATGCGCCGCGCTGGTAGCGATCCTCTTTGGACAGCGCCATGTTGTCGCGTAGATAGTCGAAACCGAATTCGTTATTGGTGCCGTATGTGATATCCGCAGCGTAGGCAGCACGTTTTGCGTCGGAGCGCATTCCGGGGACGACTACGCCTACGTCGAGGCCGAGGAAATTGTAGACCTTCCCCATCCAAGCAGCATCGCGGCGGGCTAGATAGTCGTTGACTGTTACCAGATGCACGCCTTGGCCAGCCAAAGCGTTGAGGTAAACCGAGAGCGTGGCGACCAATGTCTTGCCCTCCCCAGTGCGCATCTCGGCAATTTTTCCTTGATGCAGCACCATGCCACCAATCAGCTGAACGTCGTAGTGACGCATGCCGAGGACGCGTTTTGCCGCTTCGCGCATGGTGGCGAATGCTTCGGGCAGCAATGCATCAAGCGTTTCGCCCTTGGCATAGCGAGCTTTGAATTGGTTGGTATTTTCTCGAAGGGCGTCATCACTCAGCGCCTGCATCGTCGGTTCGAGTGCGTTGATCGCGTCGATCTGCTTGCGCATCTGACGCAGCAGGCGCTCGTTGCGACTGCCAAAGAGAGTGGTGAGCAGCTTGTTGAACATGGGTATCGGACTTTTTGAGATCGGAAAATGCACAGCCGCCCGAAGGCGGCGGCGAGAGTAACGTAGGGGTGTGGGCTGAGGGTAGGAATTTCAACCCCCGCGGGAGTCCAAGCCCCCTAGCGCTGACCCTTGATGAAGTTCGAGGGATTGACCACGCGGCCATTTTCCCAGACCTCAAAGTGTACATGGGTTCCCGTGGATCGGCCGGTCGAACCCATCTTGGCGACGACGTCGCCGGAACGTACTGGGTCGCCGATCTGCGACAGGTTGCGCGAATTGTGTGCGTAGCGCGTTACATAGCCATTGCCGTGGTCGATCTCGACGACGTTGCCATATCCATTCTTGCGGCCGGAAAACGATACTACGCCGCCAGCGACAGCCACTATGTCATCACCAAGCACGCCGTCGAAGTCAATGCCGCTATGGAATTGACGCGTGCCGCTGATCGGATCCGGCCGAAACCCGTAGGAGGATGAGGTGTAACCGTGGCGAACTGGAATGCCTGTCGGCATCAGGCTCTGGTCGAGCGAGCGATCTTCGAGCAGCTCTTCCAGCACCGTGAGCTGGCGAGATTGCTGGGCCAACTGGCGCTGAAGCCGGAACAGCTCAGACGAAAACTGATTGGGTGGCATCATCAGCCCGATCGGCTCGTGCGCCGGACCGCCCATGTCGGGTTCGCTAGAGAAGTTGAACTCACCATCATCCAATTTGCCCAGTTTTGCCAAGCGCTCACCAAGGGCATTGATGCGTGTGGATGAAGCCTGGATGCGCCCCAGTTTCAGCGCCAGGGCATTCATGTCGCGAGTAACAATGCCGTTGAGCCGGGCAACCTCGGCTTCCTGCTTGTGTAGTTCGGCACGAGTGACGCCGAGTTTGCCGCGCAGCGACTCGGGTGCGATGAACGCAGTGCCGATCCAGGTTCCCAGACCAAAAATGGCCAGAACGACTGCACAAACGACAGCGCCGGCAACGAGTTGCAGACGGCGCTCACCCAGGCGCAGAACGCGCGTGCCTGAGAAGGGTTTCGAGACGATAATGATGTTCATTGTGCTCAAAAAACCTTAAGGTGATCCAACATGCCCCCGGACAACAAACGGTCCGCGCCATCCCGACAGCCGATGAAGCTACTGGCCAGCGGAACCCCTGCGCTTTCCCGTTTGCTCGAGCACGCCGCTCGCCTGCGACGACTCGACTACCAGTTGCGCCTCCAGCTTGCCTGGGCTGAGTCGGCGCCCTTTGAGCTCGCCAACGTACGCACCGGGACACTGGTCTTGACCACACCGCTTGCCACTGTGGCGTCCCGACTGCGACTGGAGCAGACCCGAATCATCGAGGCCGCATCGCACAGTTGGGGCTCGCCCATCACCAAGCTGCTTGTAAAAACCGTCCCGGCTTCTGCACACAAAGCGCTACCGCCGGCCCAAAAACCA
Source organism: Lysobacterales bacterium (assembly GCA_031389245.1). Lineage (GTDB taxonomy): Bacteria > Pseudomonadota > Gammaproteobacteria > Xanthomonadales > Ahniellaceae > 0-14-3-00-62-12. Next base: position 6,078 of record JANMSL010000063.1, read on the forward strand.
TTGTCATCCACAGCAGCGCAACAACTCCGTGCTGCAGCTTCCATTTCCAACGATCCCCAACTGCAGGAACTGTTGCTACGGATGGCGTCCCTCGCCGATTAGCTTCCTTGGACGCGAAAGATTGGGCTTTGGCCCAACTGATCGCTCCGAAAATTGAATGGTGGGAAAGCCCACCGTATAACCGACCGCGCTTCAGATGGCTTGCGCGGGGTGCGCGTAGGAAATTGGCGCCTCGGACGGATCCGAGAAGGTAATTTCCTCCCATGCCTTGCTGTCCGCAATCAATGTGCGCAGCAGCAAGTTATTCAATTGATGCCCCGACTTGGAGCCGTAGAACGCTCCAATCAGGCTGTGACCCAATAGATACAAGTCGCCGATAGCGTCAAGAATTTTGTGTTTGACGAATTCGTCCTCGTACCGAAGGCCGTCTTCATTCAGAACGCGGTAGTCATCCAGCACGATGGCGTTATCCATGCTGCCGCCCAGCACCAGGTTGCGTTGGCGCAGCATTTCAATGTCGCGCATGAAGCCAAATGTACGCGCGCGGCTGACTTCCTTGACGAACGAGGTAGTGGAAAAGTCGATCTCAGCCGTGGAGGCTTTCTTGGAGAAGGTCGGGTGCGAGAAATCGATTGCAAATCCCACCTTGAAACCGTCGAACGGATCGAATCTCGCCCATTTTTCGCCGTCGCGCACAGTGACCGACTTCTTGATTCGGATGAAACGCTTGGCGACGTTTTGTTCTTCGATGCCTGCGGACTGCAGCAGGAAGACAAATGGGCCGGCGCTGCCGTCCATGATGGGTACTTCGGAAGCACTCAGATCGACATAGGCGTTGTCAATTCCCATTCCAGCCATTGCCGAGAGCAGATGTTCTACTGTCGAAACCCGAACGCCATCTTTGATGAGCGTGGTGGACAAACTCGTGTCACCGACATTTTCGGCTCGAGCCTCGATTTCCACGGGCTGCGCCAGATCAATGCGCCGGAAAACGATACCGGTGTCCGGTGCTGCTGGACGTAAGGTCATATAGACCTTTTGACCGGTATGGATACCCACGCCGGTGGCGCGGATCACATTTTTCAGGGTGCGCTGTTTGATCATGCTTGTTTGTCCGGCTTGATTGTCCCAGTCGACGTCGCCGAAACTGGGCGGGTCGATTCGCGGACGATAGCACAGCCGATCTGGCCGGCGGAACCCTTGGCCAGCAAAAAGACATGGATTTGTTGTTTCTAAACAACAAAACTGCGCCAAGACTTGAGGTATTGAGCGCTATCCAAGCCAGACTACAGGTGAATTGTGGACATCATGTGATGGTCTGGAGCATTCGAGCTTCGGTACGCTATCCAGGGAATCTTCAATCGAAGCCCGGGATCCCCGAAACGAGCTGAGACAACGAAATCCCCGCACAGCGCGAAGGGGCATCCCCACGCTGTGCGGAGTCATCTGTCTTCCCAGTTCAACAGCAATCGACGGCGGTCAATGCGACAAAGTCTGGGTCAGTACGTTCCGTTCGAGCCAATCAGTCGGCCTGACGACGCAGAAATGCGGGGATATCCAGATAGTCGCTGCGTTCCTTGCTGTGAGTGATCGACGACTCGCTGACTGACAGCGCCGGTTCGGCATTACCCGGATTGCGGCTACTGCCAAATCCCTGCTGTGTCGCGCCCGAGCGCACTCCAGTCGCGTACTCGACATCGCCGGTGGTCGCATTGCGTACCAATTTGACCGGTCGGGGCAGAGCCGCCGCTTCTCGCGCAGGCTCGCGCAGCAACGGTCGGGTGGCGACCTGACGATTCAACCCGGTCGCAACCACGGTGACGCGGATCTCGTCCTGCATGTCGGGATCCAGCACGGTGCCCATGACCACGGTTGCGTCCTCGGCCGCGAACTCCGCAATGGTGCGACCGACTTCATCGAACTCGCGCATCGACAGATTCATGCCGGCGGTGACGTTCACCAGGATGCCGCATGCGCCAGACAGGTTGATGTCATCCAGTAGCGGGTTGTTGATTGCCGCTTCGGTTGCGGCGACGGCGCGGTCGTCACCCTTGGCGACACCCGAACCCATCATCGCCATACCCATTTCGCTCATCACGGTGCGTACATCGGCGAAGTCCACGTTGATCAGGCCGGGGCGGGTGATCAGGTCGGCGATGCCCTGAACGGCGCCCAATAGCACGTCGTTGGCGGAACGAAACGCATTCAGCAGGGTCACGTCGCGGCCCAATTCCGAGATCAACTTCTCATTGGGAATGGTGATCAATGAATCGACATGCTGGGAAAGTGCCTCGATTCCTTGCAGCGCGATCTGCAATCGCTTGCGGCCTTCGAACGGGAACGGTTTGGTGACCACGGCCACAGTCAGGATGCCCATTTCCTTGGCCAACTGCGCTACCACTGGTGCCGCACCCGTGCCGGTGCCGCCGCCCATCCCGGCAGTGATGAAGACCATGTCCGCCCCAGTCAGAAGTTCGCGCAGTCGCTCGCGGTCTTCCATCGCCGCTTGCTTGCCCACTTCCGGATTGGCGCCAGCGCCCAAGCCCTTGGTGATGTTGCCGCCGAGCTGCAGCGTGATCTTTGCCGGGCAGTGTTTCAATGCCTGACCGTCGGTGTTAGCGCAAATGAAGTCGACGCCTTCGACGCCAGCGTTGACCATATGAGTGACGGCGTTGCCGCCACCACCACCCACTCCGATTACCTTGATGACGGCGTTTGGCGCCGGTGCCTCGATAAATTCAAACATTGCCCCTTCTCCTCGTTGCTGTGCTGCTGCTGATTGACGATCTAATGATTCCGGACATTCTTTCCAAATCTGACATCCGGTGTTTTGCCAGCTCCTGCCGGCCTTGCCTGATCGTCGATCCATACAAAATCGAATCGCCGATCCGTCCGACACCGCGCACCGCCGTGCGTCAGCGTCAAAAACTGGTTTTGATCCATGCCTTGAACTTCTCCAGTGCACCGCCCATGCCGTCTCCCGCCGGGGTGGTATGCACACGTGCGTGTTGTTGACGGCTGCCATGCAGCAGCAGTCCGATGCCGGTGGAGTGCACCGGATTGCACAGCACATCGCCGAGGCCGGTGACGTACTGCGGTGTGGCCACCCGCACCGGCATGTGAAACATTTCTTCGGCGAGGTCGACGACGCCTTCCATTTTCGAGCCACCACCGGTCAGCACGATGCCTGCCGCGACCAGCTCTTCCAGGCCGGAGCGACGTAGTTCCGCCTGTACCATCTCGAAAATTTCCTCGTAGCGCTTCTGCACCACGTCGGCCAGCATCTGACGCGCCAATCGTCGAGCAGGTCGATCGCCGACACTACTTACCTCGATCGTTTCCTCCGGCCGGGCAAGCTGAGCCAGCGCGCAGGCGTAGCGCACTTTGATCTCTTCGGCGGACGGGGTAGGGGTTCGGAATGCGAACGCGATGTCGTTGGTCACCTGATCGCCGGCAATGCCGAGCGAGGCGGTGTGCCGCATCGCGCCGTGGGTGAATACTGAGATGTCGGTGGTGCCGGCGCCGATATCGACCATGCAAATGCCCAGGTCGCGTTCGTCCTGGGTAAGCACTGCAAGACTGGAAGCCAGCTGCGCCGGAATCAGGTCATCGACCTTCAAGCCGCAACGGGTTATGCACTTGCTGATGTTCTGAGCGGCCGATTGTGCACCGGTGATCACATGCACGCGCGCTTCCAGCCGCACGCCGATCATGCCGACCGGGTGACGGATACCTTCCTGCTCATCGATCACGTATTCCTGTGCCTGCACATGCAGAATGCGCTGATCAGCTGGAATGGCGACGGCGCGCGCCGCATCCAGCACGCGGTCAACATCGCCCTCGGTCACCTCACGGTCGCGAATCGCAACTACACCTTGCGAGTTCACGCTGCGGATGTGACTGCCGGAAATCGAGGCGTATACCGAGCTGATGGCGCAACCGGCCATCAGTTCGGCTTCCTCGATCGCACGCTGAATTGACTGAACCGTGGATTCGATATCGACAACAACGCCCCGTTTGAGTCCCTTGGAAGCATGCGAACCGATGCCGATCACTTCGATCGGTTGGCCCGGCTCGTACTCACCGACGATGGCCGATACCGTGGAGGTACCGATATCGAGGCCTACGATCAGCGACTTGTCGGACTTGCGATTCATATGTGGGCGGGCTCATTGGTGATGGCACCGGGCGCCATCGGAGTGGGCGGAGCGAGAGGAATGTCGAATCGCGGTTCGACGAACAGAGGCACCGCGTCAGGTTCTGCCGGCGGCGACCAACGCAACGCGAATCCATTTTCATAACGAAGATCGGCGCGTTGCAGACGCGTGGCGTCAGTCGCGGAGAGTTGTCGGTACACTTCGGCGAATCGAACCAACCGTTGGTTCGCCTGTTCGCGGCCGAGCAAAAGTTCGCCGCCGTTGGACAGCGCCAGCGTCCAGGCGCCACGGCCACTCAGCACGACACCGTTGGGCGTCAGGCCGATCGGCGCAAGGGTGACCAGTGCCTGTCGATAGAAATCCTGAATCTGGTGCCTGAGCTCCTCCGAACCATCGAACTGCGGTAGTCCGTCGGGAAAAGTGCTGGCCGGAACCGAGTACAGATCACCACGCAAGCTGAGCAATTTGTCGCTGCCCCAGCGCGCGATCGCTTCACGTTCGGTGATTGCGATCTCGATCTGGTCCGGCCACTGCTTGCGTACCTCGGCGCGCTCAACCCACGGCAGTGCGCTGACGCTCGCGCGCACCAGATCGAGATCGACCGCAAAGTAACCGGGGTTGAGCGCTGGCATAGCGGCGTGGCGAACCTGTTCGACCGAAACGTGGCGGAACGAGCCATTGACGCTGAGCTGTCGAAACGGCCAACGGTCTGCGGCCAGCCAACCATTCACCGCTGCCACCAACGGCAGCACGATGACAGCCAGTGCTGCGAGCCAGGCTGTGATGCGAAAGGCGCGTTGCCGTCTCATGCGCGGACCTGCGTCATCGACATTTCAAGAATGCGCCAGCACAACTCCGGGTAGTCGATGCCGATCGCGGCGGCGGCTTTTGGTACCAGCGAATGATCGGTCATGCCCGGAGCGGTGTTGACTTCAAGCAGCACATTGCGGCCGTCTGGAGTGCGCATGAAGTCCACGCGTCCCCAGCCGCTGCAACCGATCGCATCGAACGCCGCCAAGGCGAGATCGCACATTTCCTCTTCGGCCGCACCACTGAGGCCGGGGCAGATGTACTGCGTATCGTCGGCGAGATATTTGGCCTGGTAGTCGTAAAATCCCTGCGCCGGCACGATGCGGATACTCGGCAGGGCCTGACGTCCGAGAATGGCGACGGTGAATTCTTCGCCCTCGATCAGTTGCTCGATCAATATATCGCGATCGTAGGGTCGTGCTGCCTCGATTCCGCTGGCCAGGTCCTCGCGATTCCAGGCGCGGGTGATGCCGACGGTCGAACCCTCATGTGCAGGCTTCACGATCAGCGGCAGACCGATCGCCGCGATGATCGCATCGACATCGGCTGCATGCAGCGGATCGACCACGCGATAACGTGCAGTGGGCATGCCAAGCGTTTCCCACACCTGCTTGGTGCGAATCTTGTCCATGCCCAGCGCCGAGCCGAGCACGCCCGAGCCGGTGTAGGGAACGCGCAGCGCTTCGAGCGCGCCTTGCAGCACGCCGTCCTCTCCTCCGCGCCCATGCAGAATATTGAAAACACGAGCAAAGTGCCCGGCCCGTAGCGCGTCCAGCAATGCCGGAATGCCGTCGATCCCGTGTGCGTCGATGCCGCGCGCGCGCAGGGCGCCGAGCACTCCCGCGCCACTCTTCAATGACACTTCGCGTTCGGCAGAATCGCCACCCATGACCACCGCCACGCGTCCGAAGGCCTTGGCGTCGGTGATACTCATGCTTTGTCTCCCATCACTTTCTCACCCGTAACCTTTTCGCTCAGCAAGTGCCCACGCGCGCCGATTTCGTTGGCCACCGCGCCGATATCGCCGGCCCCGGCCAGCAAGATGAAATCATTGGCCTGCGCCAATGGCGCCAGCGCATCGGGCAGCTCGCGCGCGTTCTTGACCAGCACCGGGTCGACACGGCCACGTGCGCGCACCGCACGGGCCAGCGCCTTGCCGTCGGCGCCAACGATGGCGGCCTCGCCGGCGGCATACACATCAGTCAGCACCAGCGCATCGACTTCCGACAGGACATCGGCAAATTCATCAAGCAGGTCGCGTGTGCGCGTGTAGCGGTGCGGCTGGAACACAAGCAGCAAGCGGCGATCCGGCCAGCCGCCGCGGGCGGCATCGATGATCGCTTTGAGCTCACGCGGATGGTGGCCGTAATCATCGACCAGCAGCGCCTCGCCCTCGTTGACGCGGATCGGGCCATGCTGATGGAAACGACGTCCGACGCCACCGAACTCCGACAACGCCTTGGCAATGTCCTCGTCGTTGACACCCAGTTGCCAGCCGATCGCGGCGGCAGCGAGTGCGTTAAGCACGTTGTGGCGCCCTGGTATGGCGAGGGTGATCGACAGCGCGGTGTCGCGCTTGGGCAACCACAGGTCGAAGCGCATTTTGCCGCCCGCAGCGTGCAGGTTGGCCGCACGCACATCGGCGTCGAGGTGTTCACCGTAGGTCATTACGTTGCGTGGCGTACTGCGCGCCAGTTCGGCCACTTCAGCATCGTCGATGCACAGCACAGCAAGACCATAGAAGGGCAAGCGGTGGAGAAAATCGGCAAACGCTTTGCGTAGTCGGTTGAAGTCGCCGCCATAATTTTCCAGATGATCGGCGTCGATATTGGTGATGATGGCGAGCAGCGGATTGAGCAACAGAAATGATCCATCCGACTCGTCCGCTTCTGCCACCAGATAGCGGCCACTGCCGAGCTTGGCGTTGGTGCCCGCGCTGTTGAGCAGGCCGCCGATGACGAACGTGGGATCAAGCCCGCCCTCCTTCAGCACGCTGGCGGTCAGGCTGGTGGTTGTGGTTTTGCCGTGGGTGCCAGCAACTGCGATACCGTGACGAAACCGCATCAGCTCGCCCAGCATCTCGGCGCGGGGCACTACCGGAATTCGCCGCTCGTGAGCCGCAACCAGCTCCGGATTGTCGGCGCGAATGGCACTGGAAACGACCAACGCGTCGGCATCGCCAAGATAGGCTGCGTCGTGGCCGCGTTCAACGCGGATGCCGAGCGCAGTCAGTCTGCGCGTGGTGGCGTTCTCGCCCAGGTCAGATCCGGAAACTTCAAAGCCAAGCGTATGCAGCACTTCGGCAATACCGCACATGCCCGTGCCGCCGATGCCGACGAAATGCACGCGTCGATACACCTGCATGACATGGCGGCTTTCGGATATGCGTCGCAGCGTCATGCCAGCGCCTCCAGGCAGCGTCGCGCCACATCCACGGCAGCGTCAGGTTTGGCCAGTGCACGCGCCGCTTCGGCCATTGCCAATCGGAGTCTCGGCTGTTCGGCAAGGGTCCGGATGTTGGCTGCCAGTGTGCCTGTCGTTAACTGCGCCTGTGGCATCAACAATGCAGCACTATGTTGCTCCAGAAAACGGGCGTTCGCGGTTTGGTGGTCGTCCGCTGCCGACGGCAGTGGAACGAGGATGGACGCGACGCCAGCGGCGCAGAGTTCGGCCAGCGTCAGTGCGCCGGAACGACAGATCACCAGGTCGGCCCAGCCGTAAGCCGCGGCCATGTCCTCGATAAAGGGTTCGACCGAAGCATCGACTTGCGCAGCCGCATAAGCCGCGCGTGCGGCGTCCAACAGCTTCGCACCACACTGGTGGCGAATCTCGGGCTTGAACGCGCGCAGCTGCGACAGCGCTGTTGGCACGATGTTGTTGAGCGCCGCGGCGCCCTGACTGCCGCCGAGAATGAGCACGCGCAAGCTGTTGCCGCGCGCGTCGAAGCGCTGCGCTGGTGGCGGCAATGCGGTGATTTCGCTGCGCACCGGATTGCCGGTCCATTCGCTGCGTCCGGCGGCAAAAGCATCGGGAAATCCAGCAAATACCCGACGCGCAATCCGCGCCAGCACACGGTTGGTCAGTCCCGGTACGCGGTTCTGCTCATGCACGAATACCGGCACACCGCGCAGGCGCGCGGCCAGTCCGCCGGGTCCAGCAGCGAAGCCACCGAAGCTGAGCGCGGCACGCGGTCGGTGGCGGGCGACCACGCGTGAAGCTTGCCAAGTCGCGCGCATCAATCGCAGTGGCGCCGCCAGAAGCGCGAGTCCGCCCTTGCCGCGCAGGCCGCTGACTGCAATCGTTTCGAGCGGCAAATGCGCATTGGGCACCAAGGTGTTTTCCAGGCCATGGCGAGAGCCCAGCCAGATCACCGGTACACCTTGCGACTGCAGTGCTCTGGCGACGGCGATGCCGGGGAATATATGTCCACCGGTGCCGCCTGCCAGGATCATCACCGGGGCGTCATGGGTCATGACGGTCTCCGTTGTCGGCGTCAGGCGTGACCTCGGCGACGGCGCGCGCGCGCGTCAGCTCGAAGCTCGCGCGCAGGCACAGGCCGATCGCCATGCAGGTCATCAGCAAGCTGGAGCCGCCTGAGCTGATCAGTGGCAGGGTCAATCCCTTGGTGGGCAGCAGTCCGAGATTGACGCCCATCGAGACCAGCGCCTGCGCCGAAATCCACAGCCCCACACCAAAACACAGGTAACCTTCGAAGTGCATTCCGCGCGCTACGCAGCGTTGTCCGATCAGGAACATGCGCGCGCACAACAACGAGAATAGACCCACGATTAATATCACACCGATCAGGCCGAGCTCTTCGGCGATCACCGCGAAAATGAAATCGGTATGCGCCTCGGGGAGATAGAACAACTTCTGCACGCTGGCACCGAGTCCCACTCCAAACCAGTCGCCGCGGCCCACTGCAATCAGTGCCTGCACCAACTGGAAACCATCGTTGAACGGGTCTTTCCATGGATCCAGAAATGTAGTCAGGCGGCGTACGCGATACGACTCGGACATCGCTGCCCATGCCATCACTGGCATGGTCGCTGCGCCCAGGGCGAACAGGTTGCGCGCGCGCGCGCCGCCGAGCCAGATCATTCCCAGAGTAATCGCAAGGATCAGCGAAGCACTGCCGAAATCGGGTTGTTGCAGCAGCAGCAGCACCAGAAGCCCGGTGACGAACAGGGGCTTGAGCGTCGCTGCCATGTCGTTCTGCACCGCCGCCTGGAAACGCACCAGGTAGCTGGCCAAATACACAATGAGCAAGACCTTCACTGCTTCAACTGCCTGGAAATTCGAGAATCCCAGGTGCAACCAGCGCCGTGCGCCGTTGACGCGCACACCCAGGCCGGGCAGGAAAACGGCGAGCAGCAGCAGGAAAGACAGCAACAGCAATACGCGACTGTTGCGCTCCCAGAATGCCAACGGCGTAAATGCAACGACTGCCGCGAGTGCGGCGCCAAATCCGAGAAACAACAGGTGCCTGCTCAGGTAATAGTAAGGGGAAACACCGGCACCCTCGGCGACTGCAATCGAGCTGGAGGTGACCATGACAATTCCGAACGCGGCCAACGTACAGGCGATCAGCAGCAACCAAGGATCGAACTGTCCTTGCAGCTCGTCCCTGCGCAACGCCTGCAGCGGCGCCCTCCAGTAGTTGATCGCGGAGGACTTGTAGTTGATCGTGGAAGATTTCATGCGCTCGTCGTGGATTGGCACGCTGTTGAAGGGCGTGTCGGTCAATGGCGCGTAGTGGGCAGGTGTGCTGTTCACGGTCAGCGCACCTTCAACGTAGCGAGGCCGAGCAGCACAAGAATCACGCTGATGATCCAGAAGCGAACGATCACGCGCGGCTCGGGCCATCCCTTCAATTCAAAATGATGGTGAATCGGCGCCATGCGAAACACGCGCTTGCCGGTGAGTTTGAAGCTCGCCACCTGGATCATTACCGAGAGCGTTTCGACGACGAAAACGCCGCCCATCAGCACCAGAACCAATTCCTGGCGGACGATCACGGCGATCACACCGAGCGCGGCGCCGACCGAGAGCGCGCCGATATCACCCATGAAAACCTGCGCCGGATAAGTGTTGAACCACAGAAATCCGAGGCCAGCACCTCCCAGGGCAGCACAAAAAATGGTGAGTTCACCCGCGCCGGGAATCGACGGTACGCCGAGGTATTGCGAGAACACCGCGTTGCCAGCGACATAGGCAAACACGCCGAGCGCGGCGCTGACCAACACGGTCGGCATGATCGCCAGCCCGTCCAGACCATCGGTGAGGTTCACCGCATTGGAAAATCCGACCATCCAGAAATAGGCGATCACCACGAAGCCGAGACCGAGCGGCAGGGCAAAGTTTTTGAGTATCGGCAGATAGAGCGTGGTATTGGCCGGCACCTCGGCGGTGTAGTAGAGCGCCAGCGCGGCGGTCAGGCCGAATACCGACTGCAACAGATACTTCCAGCGTGCCGGCAGG
>JANMSL010000335.1:0-14953 GCA_031389245.1 Lysobacterales bacterium
CGCGGCACTGGGTGTGCAATCCAATCCCATTCCGGCGAAGTGGTTGCTGCAGCGAATGGGGCGATTGCATGGCACGTTGCGGCTGCCTCTGCATCGACTGGCCGAGGAATATCGCGAGCAGGTAGAAACCTGTCTCGCCGATATTCATCGTAGCGAGGCTACAATGACTGCTGACACCGACTGGAATGGATGAGATGAAGCAATTGAAGGTTTTGCGCATTGCCCTGCTGCTGTCGCTTTGCACACTCGCTGGCTGTGGGCTGTTTTCGCGCGAGCGTAAGGAAGCCTACCTGGTAGCGGAGCAGGGCAAGCCACTTGATATCCCTCCTGATCTGCACTCGCCGGCCCGGCGTGATGTGATGCTGGTCTCCTCGGGTGCCACCAGTCAGGCCGGCATGAGCGAGAAACCGGTCAGTGATATCCGTGCGACCAGCTCGGAAGTTGCAGAGAAACTGTTCATTGACGCCGATCCTGCGCAGGCATTCGAGCGCGTTCGTGATGCTCTGGAACAAGCTCAGATCGGTACCCTTGGCGTTGTCGATGCGACCAGCCGCACGATTGCAGTGCGCGTTGAGGTGGAAACGGTGAATACTCGCTGGCTGCGCAAGGACAAGGTTTCACGTGAGGAGTTTGACCGTGTCGCCCAAGTAGTTGCGGACGGCGCCAAATCACGTGTGCTGGTGCTCAGTGTTACTGGGGAAGAGGTCGACGACGAAGCCAGCAAGAAGATTCTTTCGGCGTTGCGCGAGCGTTTGACCGATTGAAGCTCGAGGGTGCCGCGGGCCGGCGCCGTCGTTGCGCTGAGTGGCCGCTCTCGACTGTAAACTTTTGCCGGTCAGCGTTCCAGAAGCCCGAGTTTGCCAGGTTTGTCTTCCCATTCCTTGGCATCGGCGGGCGGCTCTTTGCGCTCGGTAATGACCGGCCAAGCCTTGGCGAGGTCAGCGTTCAGAGCGATGAAGTGCTCTTGGCCGGCGGGAACGTCATCTTCTGGATAAATCGCGTTGACCGGGCACTCGGGTTCGCAGAGCGTGCAGTCGATGCATTCGTCGGGGTCGATGACAAGGAAATTGGGACCCTCGTGGAAGCAGTCCACCGGACATACCTCGACACAGTCCATGTACTTGCACTTGATGCAATTTTCCGTAACGACGAAGGTCATGGCAAGCAGTTGAAGCCCAAGTGGTACTCCCAAGGGGAATCGAACCCCTGTTTTCGCCGTGAGAGGGCGACGTCCTGGACCGCTAGACGATGGGAGCGCGGCTTGAGGCAGGTGAAGTGAGCGGCGTAGTATAGCGACTGTTTTCTTCGCGACAAGCCCGCTACGCTGAGCGGCTTGTACTATTGCCCCTTTCCCGCGTGCGTCTCGACCCTATCGAATGCTGAAACGACTTTTTGATCGCGCCTTTCGTCGTGGCAAGGCCACTTCCACTGCTGTGTCCGAAGCGCAGGCGGCAAGCGCTGCTATCGCTGTGCCGACGAAGCTTGAAATTGTCAGCCGCGAGCAGCACATTATTTCTCGCCGCAATATCAGTCCGAACGCGTTGCGGGTTCTCTACAAGCTGCGCGAAGGTGGTTATGCCGCTTATTTGGTCGGCGGTGCTGTGCGCGACCTTCTGCTCGGCGGGCACCCCAAGGACTTTGATGTAGCAACAGATGCGCATCCGGACCAGGTCAGGAGCCTGTTTCGAAACTGCCGATTGATCGGGCGTCGCTTTCGACTGGCGCATGTGCACTACGGCCAGGAAATTATCGAGGTCGCGACATTTCGCGGGTCCGCTGATGATGGCTCGGGTGCGCGCGAGTTAGTTGACGGCCGCATTGTCCGCGACAACGTCTACGGTTCCATCGAAGAAGACGCTGTGCGTCGCGACTTCACCATCAATGCACTCTACTATGCGGTCGAAGACTTTTCAGTGCGCGACTACGTCGGTGGTTACCGGGATGTGCAGGACCGGGTTCTGCGCCTGATCGGAGACCCCGAGCGCCGCTTCCGTGAAGATCCGGTACGCATGCTGCGCGCGGCGCGATTTGCCGCAAAGCTTGGCTTTGTCATCGAACCCAAAGCACTTGCCGCGATGGGAAAACTGAAGCAGCTGATTGCCGATGCGCCACCAGCACGCCTTTTTGACGAAAGCCTGAAACTGTTTCTCGCCGGGCACGCCTTGCAGAGTTTCCGCATGTTGCGCGAGTACGATTTGCTCAACACGCTGCTGCCCAATTTTACCTCGGCAATGCTGCGCGATCCGACGACGTTGCAAATGATCGAGGCCGCGCTGCGCAGTACTGATGAGCGCATTCGTGACGGTAAAACAGTGACGCCGGCGTTTCTGTTCGCAGCTTTGTTGTGGCCCGCTCTGCAAGAAGCAATGGCGCGACGTGCAGCACGCGGAGACAACGAGGATTGGCTTGGCGCCAGTCAGGATGTCATCACCGCGCAGATCGCGCGCAATGCCTTGCCGAAGCGGATTTCGCTGCCGATGCAGGAAATATGGTTGCTGCAGCCACGGCTGGATGCGCGTCAGCGCAAGCGCTCCTCGCGCTTGCTTGGCCATCCCAGAATTCGGGCTGCGTTTGATTTTCTCGCGCTTCGCGCCTTGGCCGATCCTGAATTGCGCGGCACCGTGACGTTCTGGTCCGCGCTTTACGATGGCATGGTTCCGAGTCCTCCGGCCGAGACCGAGTTGGTCGAGGACGACACAACAGCTCCAGCGCAGGCAACCAAGAAACGGCGTCGGCGGCGGCGCAAGCCGGGTTCAGGGGACAACACAGCAAACACGCCCTTAGCCCCGCTGAAGAACTGATGTTTGTCGCAAAGGCGGAACGCGCCTACCTCGGTCTGGGTTCGAATCTCGATGGCCCGGAAGGTCAGCTGCATTGTGCCCTGAGACTCTTGGGCGGCATTCCGGGAATTCGGGTCACCCATATCAGTTCGTTCTATCGAACCGCGCCGTGGGGAAATCTTGACCAGCCCGATTTCGTCAACGCGGTGACGGCGTTGGACTGCGCCTTGGCTCCGGGTGACTTGTTGCGCACATCCTGTCCATCGAACGCAGCATGGGGCGCGTACGTGACGCCTCACGCTGGACGCCTCGCAAGATCGATCTGGATTTGTTGTGTTTCGGAAATCGCAGGCTGCACACAGATCAATTGAGCGTGCCGCATCCGCATTTGGAAGAACGCGCATTTGTGCTTGTGCCATTGATTGAGGTTGCAGCGAATCTGGCAGATCCAGGACTGTTGGCATGGCAAAGAATTCTGAGCAAATTGCCACATGATGATGTGGTAAGACTGCAGCCGCTGGTTTCGGCCTGAACGCGCAATCGCTTACTGCCCCAGGAACTCCCTATGAATTCGGCCGATCTCGTTGTGCCCGTGTTGCCGGTAAAAGTCCCTGCGCTGCGCCAGATGAAAGCGGACGGTATACGTATCGTGGCTTCGACCGCCTACGATTCGACCTTTGGCAGCCTGCTTGATCGTTGCGGCGTCGATGTCATTCTGGTCGGCGACTCGCTGGGCATGGTAGTTCAGGGCGCGCGCAATACCTTGTCGGTCAGCATGGACGCCATGGTTCATCACACGCGTGCAGCCGCTGGCGGTGTCAAGCGAGCGCTGCTGGTCGCGGACATGCCGTTCGCGTCGTATCCCGATCCAGCCACGGCCTTCCGCAACGCGGCGCGGCTGATTGCCGAAGGGTATGCCAGCATGGTCAAGCTCGAAGGCGACGGGCACGTGTTCGAATCCATACAATACTTGTGCGAGCGGGAAATACCGGTTTGCGCCCACCTCGGGCTGACACCCCAATCGATACATCGATTTGGCGGTTTTCGCCTGCAGGGTAAATCCGATGAAGGCGCTGAGAGGATTCGCTGCGCTGCGCTGGCCGCCGAGCGCGCGGGCGCTGAAATGTTGGTGTTGGAGTGCGTTCCATCTGCGCTGGCCGCCGAGGTCACTGCCAGCGTCAAGATTCCCGTCATCGGAATCGGCGCCGGTCTTGCATGCGACGGCCAGATCCTGGTCAGTTACGATTTGCTTGGACTGAGCAGTGGCCGACGTCCGCGTTTCGTGAAGAACTTTCTGAGCGGTCGCGACAGCGCGGATGCCGCGGTCAAGGCCTATGCCGAGGAAGTGCGCACTGGCCTGTTTCCCAGCGCTGACCATAGCTACTGAGGACCGGCATGCAGAGCGTACAAACAGTCTCCGGATTGCGCAGCCATGTCCAAGCCTGGCGAGTTCAAGGTCAAAGCATCGTGTTGGTACCCACGATGGGCAATTTGCATCGCGGGCACTTGACGTTGATTGAGCGAGCGCATCGTCTGGGCGATCGTGTCATTGCCTCGATCTTCGTCAACCCAACGCAATTTGGACCCAACGAGGATTTCGCCGCCTACCCGCGCACGTTGGAGCGCGACGTCGAGCAGTTGCGCGATGCTGGCTGCGATTTGTTGTTCCATCCTTCACTTGACGAGGTGTATCCACTGGGTACAGAGAATCTGGTGCAGGTACAGGTGCCCGAACTCGGAGAGATTCTCTGCGGCGCATTCAGGCCAGGCCATTTCTCGGGCGTTGCAACGGTAGTTACCAAGTTGCTCAACATGGTGCAGCCAGATGTTGCCCTGTTCGGCCGGAAAGACTATCAACAGCTGCTGGTGATTCGGCGCGTGGTGGTGGACCTGCATTTGCCAGTGCGCATTGAAGCGGCCGACACGGTGCGCGAAGAATCCGGCTTGGCGATGAGTTCGCGGAACCAATATCTAAATGCTTCCGAGCTTGCTCAAGCGGCAGAACTCCAGCGCACGCTGAGATGGATGCGCGAGCGTGTGCACTTGGGCGATGTCCTCGGCGAAGTCGAGCAGGGCGCTTTGACGCGCCTTGAAAACGCTGGCTTTCGTACCGACTACGTGGTGATTCGCGCCGCTGAGGACCTTTCGCAGCCCACTGCCGAACGTCGCCAGGGTCTCATCGGTTTGGTTGCCGCGCGCTTGGGTCACGCTCGGCTTATTGATAATCTTTTGATTTAAAACGAGTTTCTGGAGCAAGTCAGAGGAAATGTTAACGCTTTGTTGCATATGCGCAACACCGGTTGCGCAAACACAACAGCTGTTGCTTTTTTGCACAGAGACGAGTAAAGTTCGTGCTGCCGGTGAGTCGTTTGATCGCTGTTGAGTGATCCTCACCTAAGCAGGGCGCATTGTTTAAGTAATCGTCACTCCGATTCAACCCTCTCTGGTCTTCAGAGGGGGTTTTTTTTTGCTTGCCGGTGCCGCTCGAAGCGCGATGTCGCTGGGCCAAGTCTTCGTCTTGCTGCCCGCACGTCCGAATTGGCATCGTTGAATTTCGCGTCGTGGAATGCGACTCTTGCCAGCTCCCTTCGACCCAAGGCATGACCGTGCTCACATCACACCGGCAACGTCTGCTGCAAGCGCGAATCGTGGAGTTGATCGAAAGCGGCGGAGCACCGCGCAGCCGATCAATGCGTCTTCGCGTCGGTCCGCTGTACGCCGACTTCTCGCGCAGTCTGCTCGATGTG
Organism: Lysobacterales bacterium; assembly: GCA_031389245.1. Taxonomy (GTDB): domain Bacteria; phylum Pseudomonadota; class Gammaproteobacteria; order Xanthomonadales; family Ahniellaceae; genus 0-14-3-00-62-12. Next base: position 5,528 of record JANMSL010000335.1, read on the forward strand.
CCGGCGTTAGCGGCGTTGTGCGCGCAAGCGCGCGCGCACTCGGTGCCGGAAGCCATTAGCGCGATGGTTGCGGGTGAGCGCGTCAATGTCACTGAAGATCGACCGGCGTTGCACACCTTGCTGCGCGCAGCGCCGGGTTCCGTTCCCGCAGGATTGCACGCTGAAGGTACGGCGATTGCCGAAACGCGCAGGAAAATGTCGGATTGGGTAAATCGGCTCAACGACGGGGGATTTGCCGATGGGTCGCCGCTGAGGCACGTAATCAATGTCGGTATCGGAGGGTCGGACCTGGGGCCACGTCTGCTGTTGGAAGCGCTGCCGGCTGCGCGTGACCGGCCGCAGGTGCACTTTCTGTCCAGCGTCGATGGGCATGCATTGAATCGACTGATTACCGAACTCAACCCGGCGGAAACCTTGGTCGTGCTGGTTTCGAAGAGCTTTTCAACGCGCGAGACGCTATTGCATGGGGCGGTATTGCGCCAATGGCTCGAATCGCAACTTGGAGCCGAGCGCGCCAGTGCGCGCGTGTTTGCGGTGAGTGCGCGTGTTGCCGCGGCGGTGCAGTTTGGCATTGCCGAAAATCAGGTGCTACCGATTTGGGACTGGGTGGGTGGTCGCTATTCCTTGTGGTCGGCGGTCAGTTTCGCTGTGGCGTTGCGGCTGGGAATGGCCGACTTCGACGCGTTGCTTGCCGGTGGTCATCTGATGGACGAGCATTTCCGTAGCGCTGACGTCGAGCAAAATCTACCCATGCTCGCCGCTTTGATCGGCTATTGGCATCGCACCGTGTTGGGCTACAACAGCCTGTGTGTCGTGCCCTATGACCCGCGCCTGCGCGAATTGCCGCACTATCTGCAGCAGCTGGAAATGGAGAGCAACGGCAAGTCGGTGCGTGTGGATGGGTCGCCGGTACTGGGCGCCACCGTGCCGGTAATCTGGGGAGGCGTGGGTACCGATGTGCAACACGCGTTCTTCCAGGCGCTGCATCAAGGGACCGAAGTCGTGCCGGTGGATTTTATTGGTATCGTCCGGCCCGATCATCCGTACCATGCACACCATCATGCGCTGCTCGCCAATTTGCTGGCACAAAGCGCTGCTCTGGCCAGCGGCACGCCGGCGCAGGAAGGTGCTGACCCGCATCGGCACCACCCAGGCAATCGGCCGAGTTCGGTTTACTTTCTGGATGCATTGACTCCACAGTCGTTGGGCGTACTGATTGCACTGTATGAACACAAAGTGTTCGTTCAGTCGCGCCTCTGGGGCATCAACGCTTTCGACCAGTGGGGTGTGGAACTGGGCAAGAAAATGGCCACTTCGATGGAGTCAGCGCTGGTCGCGGGTGAGATGCCGGTAGGCGGCGATGCGACAACGCTCAGCCTGATTGCACAAATGCGCGCTCGCGCCTGATCGCTAGTTGCGCGAGCGCCCAGATGACATGCTCGCGCACCATTGCCGACGGATACTCGGCGCGCTGGTTTAATGCCTGCATGATGGCTTCGCTGTATGGCGCGTTGCCCAATGCCACAGCAATATTGCGCAGCCAGCGTTGGTAGCCAATGCGACGGATTGCCGAACCCTCAGTGCGCTGCAAGAACTCGGGCTCGGTCCAGGCAAACAGATCGATTAGAGGGGATGCGTCCAAGGCGTGCCTCGCCCTGAAATCCGGTTCCGCCGAAAGCTTGGCGAACTTGTTCCAGGGACAAACCATCTGGCAATCATCACAGCCGTAGATTCGATTCCCGATCAGTGGCCGCAGGGCCTCCGGAATGGCGCCCTCAAGCTCGATGGTCAAATAGGAAATGCAGCGACGCGCATCCACTTCGTAGGGAGCCACGATCGCCTGGGTCGGGCAGATGTCGATACAACGCGTGCAGGTGCCGCAGAAGTTGCCGGTTTCAGCCTCGTCAGCGGGCAAGGGCAGGTCGGTGTACAGCTCGCCGAGAAAAAACCAGGAGCCATTCTGCGGGTGAATCAGATTGCTGTGCTTACCGATCCAACCCAGCCCGGCATTGCGCGCCAGCGCCTTTTCCATCACTGGCGCACTATCGGTGAAGGCGCGGAAACCGAACGGGCCGATGCGCTCAGCGATACGGTCCGCCAACTTTTGCAGGCGCGTGCGCATCAGCTTGTGATAGTCGCGCCCCAGCGCGTAGCGCGAGACATAGCCAAGTGTGGGATCGTCGAGCGTCGACTGCATGCCAACGACATCCGGTGCCAGGTAATCCATGCGTACCGAGATGACGCTCAACGTTCCTGGCTGCAGCTCCTGCGGGCGAGTGCGGCGCGTGCCATGGCGCTGCATGTAGGCCATCTCGCCATGGCGGCCAGCGGCCAGCCAGTTCAGCAGGTGCGCTTCGTCTTCGGCCAGCGGTGCATTGCTGATGCCGCACTGCTGGAATCCCAGCGCGCGCGACCATTGCAGGATCGCTGCGCGCAACTGCGGGTAGTCAATGCGCACGGATGCTGGAGACGGGAGAGTAGTCACTGCCGATCAGTATAATCCGACGATGAACACTGCAGGCCATGATCATTTTCGCCGCTCGCTGCATAGCGTCGAGTCGGTGCGCGCGCTGGAACGTGCGCTGGTGCAGGCCAGAGGAATCAATACCTGCGATTTGATGGAGCAGGCGGGCCGCGCAGTCTTCAAGCGGGCACGCGCAAATTGGCCAGATGCGCGGCGATGGTGCGTTGTGTGCGGCAGTGGAAACAATGGCGGTGATGGCTATGTGGTCGCGCGCCTGGCACGCGTGCAAGGCTTCGACGTCACGCTGATCCGGGTGGGTGAATCCCAGGGCCCCGCCGAGGCGAGCGCAGCACGTGCTGGGTACGCGGCTTGCGGCGGAAGCGCGACCTCGCTGCGGCTGGCGCGCACGGACGCAATGCCTGAATTGATCATCGATGCACTGTTTGGCATCGGACTGGACCGCGCAGTCAGCGGCGAAGCGGCACAAGCCATCGATTGGATCAACGACCGCGGCTGCCCGGTGCTTTCAATCGATGTTCCATCGGGCTTGAATGCTGATACCGGTGCCACGCCCGGTGCGTGCGTGCGTGCGCTGATGACGTTGACTCTGGTTGCCTGGAAGCGTGGTCAATTCACTGGCCGGGCGCGCGCTTTCACCGGCGTGCTGCAGCTCGATCCGTTGGGTGCGGATGTCGATGTGCACGGAATTGAAGCAGGTAGCGAGCGTCTGATCGCGGCTGCGGAGGTGCGCGCACTATTGCGACCGCGCGCGCGCGATGCGCACAAGGGTGACCACGGGCATGTGCTGGTCGTCGGCGGTGACCAAGGCATGGGCGGAGCCACGCTGCTCGCCGCGGAAAGTGCGTTGCGCAGCGGGGCAGGCTGGGTCAGCCTGGCGACGCGAGCGGAGCACCTGTCGGCGTCGCTCGCGCGCTGTCCCGAAGTCATGGTGCGCGCGGTGCTTACGCCCTTGGATCTGCAACCCATGTTGGCGCGTGCCGATGTGGTTTTGCTGGGGCCTGGACTCGGTCAGGGTGACTGGGGGCGTCAATTGCTGTTGGCAGTGCTGGCATCGGGCAAGCCACTGGTGCTGGATGCCGATGCGTTGAATCTGATCGCTGGTGAAGCGCTGTCACTACCGATAGACATGGTCCTGACACCTCATCCGGGAGAGGCCGCGCGTCTGCTCGGTACCACGACTGCGCTGGTCGAGCACGATCGCTTCGCTGCGGTGCGCGGGTTGCAAGCGCGTTTTGGTGGCGTTGCGGTGCTGAAAGGCGCGGGCACCCTGATTTGCAATGCATCGCATCTCGAGATATGTGACCGTGCAATCCCGGCATGGCCAGTGCCGGTATGGGCGATGTGCTTGCCGGCATCATCGCGGCGCTGCGCGCGCAAGGGTTGAGTGCGTTCGATGCTGCGCGCGCTGGCGTTTTTGTCCATGCCAGCGCAGGCGATCTCGCCGCTGGCAAGCAGGGTGAGCGCGGCTTGGTTGCACGTGATCTGATGGCGCAACTTGCGCCGGTACTCAATCCATGAGCATCTATTTGAACTTACCCGATGAGGCGTCGACCCGCCGCCTGGGCGAGGCCCTGGCGCAGGCGATGTCGGCTCCGCTGCTGGTCGGACTGTCCGGTGATCTGGGCGTGGGAAAGACGACGCTGGTGCGCGCGCTGATCAATGCCGTTGTTCCGGGCACGCGGGTCAAGAGCCCAACCTACACTTTGCTGGAAACTTATCTGCTGCCGCAAGGCTTGCTGCATCACCTGGACCTGTACCGGATTGTGGATTCGCGTGAACTCACTGAGCTTGGGCTGGATGAGCTGCTTTCCAGCGACGCAATGGTGCTCGTCGAATGGCCGGAAAAGGGTGTCCCGGTGCTGCCGCTGACCGATCTGGTGATTGCCCTGGCGCATCAGCCGCAGGGGCGCAGTGGGCGCGTCCTGGCGCAGTCATTGGTTGGCCGTCAGGTGCTGGAGAAGCTTGCGCAAGTGCTTTCGATTGAAGGTGATCGCTTCCATTCGTCATGTTGATCCGAGAAACAGGGCGCAGGTTGCGGATTCTGAAGGAAAAGTGTTGATTTTTTCTTGGCGTGGCGCTTGAATACACCGCATGTTGCGCAAAACCCGCCAAGGTTTGGTTCTGTTGCTCGCTTTGTCGGGAGTTTCGGTGCTGTCCGCGGCCGAGCTTCGATCGGTACGTTTCTGGGAAGCTGACAACCACACGCGTGTCGTATTCGATGTCTCGGCGCCCATCGATTACAAACTGTTCGTGCTGGACGGACCGCATCGTGTGGTGCTTGATGTCGTGTCGGCGACTGCAGTCGGTCTGGATATTCCCGGCGGCAAAGGCGTGGTGCGCGGCCTGCGTTCCGGTCGGCAGGGCAGTGCGCTGCGTCTTGTGCTTGACCTGGATCGCGGTGTACAGCCGAAAACATTCTTGCTGCCGCCAAACGATCAACACGGGCATCGCCTGGTGCTTGACTTGTTCGAGCGCGAGGCGACACCCATAGTGGTGAAGACCGACATCGAGTCGCGACCGAGCGGACAACGCAAGGTGATTGTTGCCATCGATGCCGGCCACGGCGGCGATGATCCCGGAGCGATTGGTGCGGCCGGATCGCGTGAGAAGGACATCACTTTGGCGGTCGCCAAATCACTCGCTGCCGAAATCAATGCCGACCCGGGCATGAGTGCGGTGCTGCTGCGCGATCGCGATTTTTTCATTCCATTGGAGCAACGCTACGCGCTCGCCCGCGAAGCCAAGGCCGATCTGTTCGTATCGATTCATGCAGATGCGTTCACCAACAAAGCGGCGCGCGGTTCTTCGGTGTTTGTACTATCTCAGCGTGGCGCCTCGAGCGAGGCCGCGCGCATGCTGGCGCGCAAAGAGAATCAGGCCGACCTGGTTGGAGGGGTATCGCTGGGCGACAAGGAATCCACGCTTGCCGCGGTGCTGCTCGATCTTTCGCAGGGTGCCACCATGGGCGCGAGTGAAGTTGTCGCCTCCAACGTGTTGCGCGGCCTCGCCCGCATCGGCAATCTGCACAAGCGCGATTTGCAGCGCGCAAACTTCGTTGTGCTGCGCTCGCCCGACGTGCCCTCGTTGTTGGTTGAAACCGCATTCATCAGCAATCCTGCCGAAGAAAAGCGCTTGAACGATCCCAAGCATCGGGCCAAGCTCGCCTCGGCGGTGACTGACGGTATCCGCGAATATTTTGCCACTACTCCGCCACAAGGCACCTGGTTCGCCGCCAATCCGCAACGCGCCTCGCACCACATCGTTGCTCGCGGCGAATCGCTTTCTGCCATCGCCGCCCGGCATGGCTGCAGCGTCACCGCGCTACGCGCAACCAACAAACTCAACTCCGATAACGTCTGGGTAGGGGCCGTATTGAAGTTGCCTCCGATGTCAGGTTGAGCGTTACCTCGTCTCGCCTGCGCTGCGCGAAACCAATCCGTTAGGCGCCGATCGGAAGTTGATCTGATCGGCGCCAAACCGATCAATATTTCAGCTTCACAGTCCAATCGCCGCGCAGGTCCCAGAAGTACGCCTTCTTGTTACTGAGGACGCGACCATCGGCATTGCTACCCGGTTTCAGTGCGGCGTTGTTGCTGTCAGCAATGAAAGTGCCACGCCAGCCATAGCCGAAGCGCCCGCCCGCCGCGGCCACCGCGCTGGTGTAACCCGCCGGGGTGTCGTAGAACACCTTGCCGCGACCCATGAGCGCCAGGCCATTCTGGAAAAACAGAATGGAGTCGGCATTGTTTCTCTCGCCGTACTGCGCATCGTCATAGGACATGTCCGGCTCGTTGCCGTCGGGCACGGTGATACTGCAACCATCATGCATGTAAAACGATTGGCCAGTGTAGGCCAGCGTCTGGTTGCTCCACAGGCTGCGGCCGAGCTTCCAATCCGCCCAACCGCCGATGAACTTTGCGCTTGGCGTGTACAGCCAGCGCCCGTTGCTGCTGCTCAACTCCCAGTCGAACGCCGTGCCTCCCAACGCCAACGCGATCAGTGCGGGATTGTGAATATCGGCGAATTGTGAGCCCCAGCCATTTGAATGCGACGCGATGCCACGCAGCACACTGGGTTCGCGCAGCGACATGATGTAACTGAACATCGTGGCCTGCTCAAATTCGGTTGAGAGCTGAAAGCCCGTAGGGTCAGCCTTGCGCAATTCCTGATTCATCGACCAAGGCGAGATCAGCCCGCTATTGAGTTCGGTGACCGCGCTGGTTCGATATTGACTGGCATGAGCGACGCCGATTCGATGTTGATGGTTGCGATCGAAATAGTCAGCAATGACGCGTTGCTCCAGCAACGGGTCGCGCCCCCACAGCATTCGCGGCGCGCTGAATTCGTAGGGTGGGACCGCATTGAACTCCAGCGCCTGGGGTCGCCCGTTGGCATCCAGTGGCGCCCGCCCGAAACGTTCGACCGGCAAATTTCCCATGCGATCGGGTGCCATTGTGGGATTGATCGCGATGCCGCGCGCGTCAATGCGCGATACGGCGATTTCGGCACGTGCAAGCGGATTGGCTCGCGCAAGGTCGGCCGCGGTCAGCTCCGGATGTCGTTGCGCTACCGAACGTATGGAAACGCTGACCGGGCCGCCGACGCCACTGACCGAGGTCAGTCGATCGACAAAGTCTTCGCGCAGATAAAAGATGTCCTCCCAATGCACGTTTTCAAATTCGCGCACCGTTCCAGTCAACGTTTGGCTGCTGAGGGGCCAGGGAATGTATGGAAATGGCACACCATTGGGGATCTCGACCTTCAAGTGCTCGTTGTTGCCGACCAACTGATAGAGGCTTTCCCAGTTTCCATCGAGATCGCTGAGTACGATGTCGGCGCGCGGGTTGATCCGTTCCGGATGCAGCACCAGAAATTGCTTGCCTTCCTCGACTGCACGAAAGAGCACGCGGCGGAACAACGTGGCTTCTGGAAATGACCCGACCAGGGTTACACCCTTGAGCGTCGCGTAGGATGAGTACACGCTGCGCACGAAGCGGCGCATGGCCAGGAGGGTACGCCCATCCTGATGCTGCGCCCCGTGATAGACGTCGGCAAGCAGGAAACGAGTGCGATAGCCCTCACGAACCAGATCATCGCGGTGATTGATCAGGTGGTTCCTGACGGTTGCATTCATCGTGCCTGAGGGCGACGCCAGCAGCCGTGGCTCGACCAGCACCAGCGCCAGTCCCTGCACGCCAGTGCCGAGTGGAATGGCGGGTTCGAAGTCCATCAGTGAAATGCTGTTGATCTCCCGAATGCCGTCCCCATCAATATCGAAATTGGTATAGCTTGATGCAATCTGCTCGACGCTTAGCGGTGGCAGAGGCGGTACGATGACGGCTGCGGTCGCGCCAATTGATAACATCAGGGCCGCGGTGGCGGTCAGGGTTTTGCGCATAACGATGCTCCATGGTGGCCGTCAGATTGACGGGATCATGGATAACGACGAGTTTTAGTCGACGACAACGACAGGCGCTCGGTGCGCAGTCGCGTTCACGCGGTTTGAGTGGCTACCAGCGCTCTTTTTTCCCCCGAAGGAGTACGTATGTCGCAGGTCGTTTCGCCTCAGGAACTCGCCGCTTCCCTTACCGAGCTTTGGTCACCGCGGGTGATTGCCGAGCTTGATGACGCCTACGTCAAGGTCGCCAAGGTGAAGGGAACCCTGGCCTGGCACAGCCACCAGGACGAGGACGAGTTGTTTTTGATCCTGAAGGGCCAGTTGCGCATCGAAATGGAGGGCGAGTCCGTGTTGCTGAATGCGGGCGAGTTGTTCGTTGTGCCCAAAGGCGTTCGCCACAATCCCGTCGCCGAGCACGAATGCCTGCTCATGCTGGTCGAGCGCAAGTCAACGCTGCATACCGGCGACGTGGTTACCGATAAGACGCGCTCGCGGACTGAACAACTTCGTCCGGTTTAGGTGATTCGTGGGTTGTGGTGACTGTGCACCAGCGCATTGTTTCGGGATCGATGCGGTTCGCGTTGCTCGCCACATCCCACGCACTGCGTACACCTCGAACGACGATCGGACTAGTTGCCCTCAAATCCATTGGTGAACAACGACTGCGGCAAAGCCCCGCCCTGCGCACAGCCGACCCAGTGGCATGGATTGACGCTGGTATGGCCGGTGATCGCGCGATATTTTGCGGCAGTGGTGACATCCTGGTCCTGGAACTCAAGCGTTCCCCAACGTCCGAAAACGCTGTAACGCCCGACGCTGTAGAACTGCGTGAACTCGTCGCCATTGGCTTTCCAATCGCTCAGATAGGTGCGATAGATCTGTTCCATGCGTGGGCTGCGGTTGGCTTCGTCGAAGCGCAGATTGCAGGTACTGTTGAAAGTGAAGCCGCCGATACCCGCCAAATGTTGGCCGCCTTCGTAGCTGATGTGGCGTATGCCTTCGGCAGCGAAGTTGGCATTGAGCATGGCCTTGCTGTTCTGCATGAAGCCGCGGGCCACGGCGAGTCCGTTGGTTTCCAGATGATCGAGGAAAGCGTCGGTGCTGGCGTAGACACTGGCATTGGTGTCTGGATTGATGCCGTTGTCCGGTGTGCAATAGTCGGTGCCGAAGTAGGGTGCACTGGCGTAGGTATCGGTCTTGCTCGCAACGGTGAAGGCTTGCCCGGTCGCGGTGCGTGCCATCACTTGCCGTCCCAGATCGGGATTAGCCGCCTGCGCCGCGATGACGCGTATCAAGCGCTGCCGTGCACTGGCGCCGAAGATCGCATCGAAGCGATCAAATATCTGTACCGAGCGATCACCCCAGGCGCGTACCAAGGCTTGGAAGCAGGGGCCTTGCGCCGCGCCCAATGAAAACGTATTGGGATCGCGTTCGCAGGCAATGCCATTGCCGCTGATGCCATCGTTCTGGCAGCCCGCTGCGAGATCAGCGAATCCAGGGCAAAACTGGCGCGGGATTTCCACGTTTTGCGAGAAAATTCCAT
>JANMSL010000095.1:0-3406 GCA_031389245.1 Lysobacterales bacterium
CGCATCACGGCCTCCACCTCGGGCCTGCCGCCGTCGTCACTGAACATCAATGCCAGGCTGCCCTCGAACTCGAAGCCCTCGCCACGGACATGTAGTTGCTCAAAGCCGATGCGCAGGCCATCGGTCTGTGGCATCAGAGCAATCAATAACGGATCAATGGTCACTGGCAACGCTTGACGGAACACGCCAGGGTAGGAGAAATCTGTATCCACGGCGTCGAGATGAAACAGGGTGGCCAATTCATCGCCACTCACCCGCCCACTCACCCCCTGCACACGGGGCAACTTGCGCGTTGCCTGCAAACCCACGCCGAGAAATTGGCCACGGATATCACTGGCGCCGTCGTCGATGCGGTGCCAAACCAGATCGCGCAGTTCACCGCTGGGTGCCGATTCGTAAAGCGTCCCGGCAAACGCCGGCGACAGTGCATCGCTCAGCGCGAGCCAGGGAAGCAGCCGCTCCAGACGTAACGACTTTACTTCGACACGAGTGGTGCCCACATTGCTATCGTCCAAGACGCGGCTGATGCTCAGACGACTGGACGCATCGGCCCCCGATTCGGCGATGGAATCGCCCTCGATCAGAGCAAGATTCCAGCCGTCTTGGGATTCGCGCTGCCAACGCATCGCGACCGCCATTCGATCCGGGCTGAAGCGCGGCTCGACCGACTGCCCGTTGGATAACTGCACCACGCGCAATCCGCGCCAGCTTACTTCTTCGGCAGCGAGTTCAAGGTGCACGCGCTGCGGCTCGAACGCGACAAGATCAACCCAGACATCGACATCGAGCGTACCTCCCAACGCCGCGACGCCCTGTACCGGCCAAGTCGACAACCACTCCTGCGCACGCAGTGCGCGTCCACGAAAATAGCAATGGCCGTTGGCGAACGCGGTATCCAGATCACAGGCTACCTGCATCGGAACGGAACCTGACTCGGTACGAAAACGTGCCAACAGCGAGCGGCCATGGCGACTCTCCGAGATGCTCAGCTCAGCATCGACCAATTTCAGTTGGCGCCCACTCGGCAGATCGGAGATATTGATGCGGGCACCGCGCAATCCGATTGCGCCCAGATTGCGCAATGCCTTCAAATCGAAATTACGACCACCACTCCATTGCCGCACCTGCCAGCGACCCTCGCCATCTCGCTGCACATCGATGCGTGGAGCCACGATGCTGAGTTGATACCAGGACCTTCCTCTATGTAAAAACGCATAAAAATCGAAGGCCAGTTCCGCGCTTGCGATCGAAAGGATGGACGCTCCTTGCTCACCTCCAACGCGCAACTCCTCAAGCGAGAAAATGGGCCCTTGCGCGCGCCACCTGCCCGTCAGGTGCTCAAATTGCACAGGCCGTTTCAATCGCTCGGACAAAAACGACTGCACCTTCTGCGGGTGACTGAGCAACCATGGAAACATCAGGCTGGCAGTGCCGATCACAGTGGCGGCAAGGATCAGCAACAGTGCGATCAGGCCGGAAATCCACGTTCGCCAGCGTTTCGCTTTGCTCACACGTGTTTTCGCATCAGGCGCATCCACGGCTGGCGTTTTCACAGGAGAATGACGTCGAACTGCTCTTGTGAGTATTGTTCTTCCGGCTGGAAGCGGATGCTCTTGCCAATGAACTCTTCAAGCTCCGCTATCGCTGCGGACTCTTCGTCCTCGATCCGCGAGACAACCTTTGGAGCAGCCAGAACCAACATTTTCTCAGCGTCGAACTGGCGCACCGCACGGGTGATTTCGCGAAAAATCTCGTAGCAAACGGTCTCAGCAGTCTTCAACGCACCGCGGCCACTGCAGGCCGGGCATGGTTCGCACAGCTGGCGCGCCAGGCTATCGGTGGTGCGCTTGCGGGTCATCTCAACCAAGCCAAGCGGCGACATTTCGTAGACTGTGGTCTTGGCGTGATCACGCGCCAAAGATTTCTCCAACTGACGAATTACCTGACGCTTGTGCTCTTCGTCGGTCATGTCGATGAAATCGATGATGATGATGCCGCCAAGATTGCGCAGCCTTAGCTGACGAGCTGCCGCCTGTGCCGCCTCAAGATTGGTGCGATAAACCGTCTCTTCGAGGTTGCGCGTTCCCAGGAACCCGCCGGTATTCACGTCGATCGTTGTCATTGCTTCGGTCTGGTCGATCACCAGGTAACCACCGGACTTCAGCGGTACTTCCTTGTTCAGCGCCCGCTGTATTTCATCCTCGACGCCATACAGGTCGAAAATGGGACGCTCACCCGGATAATGCTCGATGCGCTCGGCCAGCGCCGGCATGAACTGCTGGGCAAACTTCAACATGCGTTCGTGGCTCTCGCGCGAATCGACTCGTACCTTTTCAACATTGACCCGCATCAGATCGCGCACCGAACGCAGCGGCAGCGACAGATCCTCATAGACGCAATCACCGGCGCGCGAGGAAGCGAAACGTGCACTGACCGCGCGCCACACCTTGGCCAGGTAGGCGATGCCCTCCTCCAGCACTTCGCTGTCAACCCCCTCGGCATTGGTACGCACGATGTAACCGAAGTCGCGCTCCGGCGACATCATTGTCACCGCGTCGCGCAGGCGCGTGCGCTCGGCTTCGTCTTCGATCCGCGCCGAGACACCAATGGTCTTGCTGGTGGTCAACAGCACCAGATAGCGCGAAGGTAGAGAAAGGTGCATGGTAAGTCGTGCACCCTTGCTGCCGATCGGGTCCTTGATGATCTGGACGATAATGTCCTGACCTTCATGCACCAGTTCATTGATCGGCGGCATCGGCGGCGGTGGCGCGTCGGTTTCCTCGATTTCGGGGCTGGACATGCGCACGATGTCCGACGCATGCAGAAAGGCGGCGCGGGCCAAACCGATTTCGACAAAGGCTGCCTGCATTCCGGGCATTACCCGCTGCACACGCCCCTTATAGATATTGCCGAAATAGCCGCGACGCGATGCGCGCTCGATTGATACTTCCTGCAGCATGCCATTTTCGACCACCGCAACACGCGTTTCGCGCGGGGTGACATTGATCAACAGTTCCTCGCTCATCGCGATCGCTCGAACACACGCGCAGGCTGGCGCTGCAGCAGCAACAACAAAAAGGACATGGCAATACCTGACCAGATTGACTTTCCAGTCTCCTTATAGCCGCTTCCGGGTGAATCGGGCCAGTCTCGTCAGAGGTTACGGATTGTGTCAGGGCTTGCATTGACGCCCGGCGGAAATCAGCTACGGCGCAGAGTCTTCAAAGCCCGAAGCGGCGCAGCAGGCCCGCAGTTTCAAACAGTGGCAGGCCCATAATGCCCCAGTAACTGCCCTCGACGCGCTCAATAAAGCGAGCAGCGTGTCCCTGGATCGCATACGCCCCCGCCTTACCCATGCATTCGCCAGTCGCAACATAGGCTTCAACCACCTGCGCGTTCATGGGTG
>JANMSL010000204.1:0-2055 GCA_031389245.1 Lysobacterales bacterium
GCGCTCTGCTTCGGAATAGTGGTGTTCACCCATCCGGCGGATGAGAAAGGCAACCAAAAGTCCGCGAAGCCGGAGTCGGGTTGATATTCCGCCCATTGGCGTTACGCGGCTGAACGCGGGCAATGGTCTAATCGATAACGGGCATCGATCGTCCGCGAAAGTGCCAGCGGCGTGCGGCCGCGAAGACGCCGCCTACTGCCATTGCTCCGGCAAAGGGGGCGCCGTGGTGCAGAGACCATAGCGGGTGCAGTAACAGGAGCAACGCCGCGAGCGCAGCGGAAAGCACGAGTTGACGCATCAATCGATCCTCGGCGCTGACGACTTGGCGTCCCTGGACCAGCGCTGCGAAAGGCAGCAGCGACGTGACCGCCATATAGTCTCGATAGGCGACGCCATATCGCGCCAGCAATTTGCGGTCCTGCAGCAGCGCCCCGGTGCTGGCAAGTACACCGAAGCCGGCAAAATAAATACACACAGCGAGCGTCGGAGCGAGCAGCGCATGCGCCGTCGCAAACACAGTGAGTCCCATGAAGAAAGCGTGCCGCGTGACACGCTCGATGCCGGCTGCAGGCCTGATCTGCGTTCGAAACAGTGCCATGGGCGAACGTGCATAGTTCAGCAATCCGGCCATCGACAAACTCAAGCCGAGGAAGGCGAGCAACGCAAGTAAAGCACGCGCCACCGGCACGCTGCCGAGCGCCGGGCCGCGCGGGCCGTCTCCGCCGTAGATCGCCACTGTGGCCGCCAGGACGGCCAAGCCAATGGCAGCAACAGCGCTGAATACTGCGACAAATTTCTGTTCTCCCAACTTGCGCATCAGTGCATCACGGCACGGTGGCAATCCCAACAGCAGATGGCTTCCAGCGAAAAACAGCCAGGCCAGCAAAACCATCAGTGCTGAGTTCATGATCGGGTCCTCCCAGTGATACGGGCCGACGGCGTCGCCCCTTCCAGTGCCAACACCGCGCAGTAAGTGACGCGAATGAGCGCATCGACCGTTGCCGGTGGCGACTGGTTGGCGCGGATGTGAGGCAGCACCGCGGCAAGGGGGGCGTCGACCAGCGCGTAGCTCACACTGCGCAGTGCGTCGGCGTCGGCTCGGCCGAGCAGCGCCTTGGAAAATTTCCTCAGTGCTGCGTCGCCTTGCTGCTTCAGAGCCGCCGCGCGATCCGTCATTTCCGCTGGCCAGCCGTCGCCGAGGAAATCGCTTCTGCGGTGCAACAGCAGAATGCGCGCCTGCTCCGGTTCGGCCCGAACCCGCATCGGCACAAACAGCGCAGCGGCAAGCCCTGCATCCCAGGCAACATGGCCGCTCATCGCTGCAGCGAAGCCGGCCTGGAACGACTCCGCAGAACGCAGCCAGACCTCACCGAGCAGCATGTTTCTCGAGGCAAAGCGATGGTAGATCGAGCCAGTGGGCGCTTGCAGCGCATCGGCGATGCGGGCGATGGTCGCCTGCTCCGGACCAAACTTCGCGGCGAGGCGCGTAGTGACGCCAACAATCTGGTCGTGACCGAATTTTGCGAGGCGTGCCATGTAAATAGAATACGCATTCTAGAACGGCGCGTCAATTAGCATGGAAAACGGTCAGCGCCTCGACCTGATGCGCGCGCCGGCCAGTGGGGTTGTTCGTCTTTGACAGCTTGCTCACTGATTGGACGCGACACGCTTGTCGAGCGCCGCAGCATCAACGCTTGCCTGTTGCGCCGCGCAATCGCTTGGACAAGTCTTCGACAATGACTTTGCGTGCGCGGCCGCGACCGAGGTTGAACGGGCTGAGTTCAAAATGGGCGCTGCCATCGTTGAGCCATATCTGACTCTCGGCGCCGTCGTGGTCGCTGGCGGAATTTCGATTGGCAACAACTGCGTCGATGTCTTGGTCAGCATCGATGTCGGCGAGCGCCACGTCCAGCGCAAGCAGATTGCCCAGCGCCTGGCCAGAGTCGACAAAACGGCCGTCGCCCTGATTGATCCAGACCTTGTTGCCGCCAAAGTGTGCGTTGGCCGCGAAGGCGTCAAGGTCATTGTCCTGGTCGAGATCGGCCAGCGCGATAC
>JANMSL010000213.1:0-3099 GCA_031389245.1 Lysobacterales bacterium
CCAAGAGAGGACTCGAACCTCCACGGGTCGCCCCGCTAGTACCTGAAACTAGTGCGTCTACCAATTCCGCCACCTGGGCAGGTGTCGATCCAGCGAGCTGGAAGGCCGCGCACTCTAGCGATCCGGGCTGTTGATGTCAATGAAAGCGGCGTTGTGGGGGGCTGATCTACTACCATGGCGGGTATGACCAAGAAGAAATCAGATGAGACGGGTGGCAAGGCCATCAAGACCCATTCGGCACCGAAGCGCGGCGCGAAGACTGGGGCAGATCCGATCGCTTCCGAGAAGGCGGCAGGGAAGTCGGTAGCCAGCAAGTATGCAGCAGATGTTTCATCGCGGCGCCCGCCGACTCCGCCCAAATCCATGGGCGTGCAGACGACGTCGTTGAAGCCCAAGGCGATCAAGGCGCCGGCGTACAAACCCACCGCGCAGCCCGATCCGCAGGCCGAGCGCGAGGCCAATCGATACGACACGCCGATCCTGAGCCGCGAGGGATTGATCGAGTTTTTGAGCGAGCGTGGCGAGTTGATGACCGCCGAGCGCATTGCCGAAGCGCTGCAGTATGTCGATCCCTATCGGCAGGAAGCGCTGGCGCGGCGGCTTGGGGCGATGGTGCGGGATGGTCAGTTGTTGCTCAATCGACGCGACGGTTATGGCCTGGCGGCGAAGCTCGATCTGATCGCGGGCATGGTGATCGCCAATCCCGATGGCTTTGGTTTTCTGCGCGCGGACGAAGGCGGCGAGGATCTTTTCATTCCGCCGAAGGAAATGCGTGCGGTGATGCATGGTGATCGCGTGCTGGTGAACATCACCGGCGTGGATCGTCGTGGTCGTCGCGAAGCGGCGATTGCCGAAGTATTGCAGCGTCGGCGCCCGCGCCTGGTGGGGCGGTTTGACGAACGTGCCGGCATCGGCCTGGTCATTCCGGACGATCGCCGTCTGCACCAGGATGTGATGATTCCGCCGGGGCAGCAGGGCGGTGCCATGCCGGGTCAGATCGTGGTGGCCGAGATCACCGAAGCGCCTTCGCGCGACCGCCCACCGATTGGTCGCGTGGTGGCGGTGCTCGGTGAAAAACTCGAAGCCAGTCTGATCGTGCGCGTGGCGATCGAATCGCATGGCCTGCCGCATGACTGGCCGACCGAAGTCACGCGCGAGGCCGAGGCGGTAGAGCCCGAGGTATCGGCCAAGGAACGCGCGGGACGCGAAGACATTCGCGCATTGCCGCTGGTCACCATCGATGGCGAGGACGCGCGCGATTTTGACGACGCGGTTTTCTGCGAAAAAAACAAGAATGGTTTTCGATTGCTGGTGGCGATCGCGGACGTTTCGCATTACGTGAAGCCCGGCACCAAGCTCGACGACGAGGCCTACGATCGCGCAACCTCGGTGTATTTCCCGGGCTTCGTGGTGCCGATGCTGCCGGAGACATTGTCCAACGGCATCTGCTCGTTGAATCCAAAAGTGGAGCGCCTGTGCATGGTCTGCGATATGCAGGTCGACAAGCACGGCGAGGTGGTGGATTCGCGTTTCTATCCGGCGGTGATGCGCTCGCATGCGCGGCTGACTTACAACCGCGTGTGGAGTGCGATCGGCGAGCGCGACGCGACCGAGCGTGCGGCGATGGGCGACCTGCTGCCGCAACTCGATTCGCTACACGATCTGTACAAGCTGATGGCCAAGGCGCGCACAGCGCGTGGCGCGATCGATTTCGACAGCAAGGAAGTCAAGTTCAAGCTCGGCGCGGAAGGCGAAGTGCTGGCCCTGCAGCCGCAGGCGCGCAACGACGCGCACAAGCTGATCGAAGAATGCATGATCGCGGCCAATGTCGAGGCAGCTTTGTTCCTGCACAACGCCAAGATCCCGGCGCCGTTCCGCGTGCATGCGCCGCCGCCCGAAGAAAAATTTGCCGATCTGCAGGAATTCCTGCATGAATTTGGACTGCGCCTGCCGCCGCATGCTGACGTGTTGCCGAGTGACTACGCCAAGCTGATCCGCAAGGTGCGCGAGCGACCCGAGGCGATGTTGCTGGAGTCGGTGCTGCTGCGTTCGCAGGCGTTGGCCATGTACCTGCCGGAATGCGACGGGCATTTTGGACTGTCGCTACCGGCCTATGCGCATTTCACCTCGCCAATTCGGCGCTACCCGGATTTGCTGGTGCATCGGGCGATTCGCCATGTGTTGAGTGGCGCCAAGCTGGCCAACTACACCTATACCGCGCACGATATGCAATCGCGCTGCCTGCATTGCTCGGAGCGTGGGCGCCGTGCCGATGAGGCCGAACGTGAAGTTGACGAGCGCTATCAGTGCGCGTGGATGAGCAAGCATGTCGGTGCGGAATTCGACGGCATCGTTTCCGGCGTGACTTCGTTCGGGTTGTTTGTGCAGATCGCCGATACCGGCGTCAGTGGCCTGATCCACGTCACGCAGTTGCCCAACGACTATTACCATTTCGATTCGGGGCGCCGCGAGATGGTCGGCGAGAGCCGCGGGATGCGTTTCCGTCTCGGCGATTCGCTGCGCGTGCAGGTGCTTCGCGCCAGCATGGAAGATCGCAAGGTCGATCTACGCCTGGCCGGTGGCCGAGACGTTGAGCCGCGCCCGACGCCAGCAAAAACCGCAAGGAAGAAGCGATGAGCAAGGACATACTGGCCGGCATCCACGCGGTGGAGTCGGCGCTGAAATACGATAGCGACAATGTCAGTGAGGTGATGTACGCCGATGACACGCGCAACCCGCGCGTCAAGCAATTGCTGGAAGAGGCCAAGGAGCGCGGCGTGCGCGTGCACGCGCGGCCGATGCAGGCACTGGACAAATTGACCCAGGGCGAGCGCCATCAAGGCGTGGTGGCGTTCTACAGCGCACCGGATGCGCTGAGCGAGAGCGATTTGCCGAAGTTGATCGAGGCCGCCGGTACATCGGCGTTGTTTCTGATTCTCGACGAGATCACTGACCCGCACAACTTCGGCGCCTGCTTGCGCAGCGCGCTGGCCGCGAGTGTCACTGCAGTGATTGTGCCCAAGGATCGCGCCGCGCCAACCAATGCCACGGTGCGCCGTGCATCAGCGGGTGCCGCCGATCGCGTGCCGATCGTGCGCG
>JANMSL010000229.1:0-2386 GCA_031389245.1 Lysobacterales bacterium
CTGCGCCGCGCGCTTCCGAAGAAGGTCATCTGGAAGCAGGTTTCCGGGCGCGACTACCTCTACATCCAGCTGGCCGGGGAGCGCGAACCCAAGAGCAAAGGCCCGCGTACAGCGGATTCCGAGCGCCGGTATGCGGAGTTGAATTCCGCGATGCAGGATGCGGAAGCCAGGTTGCAAGGCGTCGAGGCGAGCCTTGCGGAATGCCTGGCGCAACATAGAGCGCTGCGGCTACCGCGTCTGTTGGCGCTGCCGGGCGAAATCCTGCGCGAATTCGACCTGCGCGGCTGGCTGGGCGTGAGCCTGCTCGTCGTAGGCACCAACGCTTTCGCAGCCTACGAGATTGAAGCGGGCCAGCGCTTTGCCACCGGTCTCGACGAAACCGAGGACTTTGACATGGCCTGGCTCGGGCGTCCTGATGTGATGCTCAATGACGGGGTGCGCCAACCGCTGCTTGGCGCCTTGCGCTCGGTGGACGCCAGCTTCGATCTCAATCAGCGCAGGCCGTATCAGGCTATCAACCGCAATGGATATGAGGTTGAGCTGCTGGCCGCGCCGTCGGTGATGCCCTCGCTACACGCGCTGGGCGATTTCAACCCGATCCCCTTGATCGAGCAGGAATGGCTGCTGCTGGGCCGTCCGGTGCGGCACGTCATCTCCGACACCACCGGCGCCCCCGTTCCTCTGGTCGTGCCGGACCCGCGCTGGATGGGGTTGCACAAATTGTGGTTGAGCGCGAAGCCGGAACGAAATCCGCTCAAGAAAGCCAAGGATGCCCGGCAGGGCGACCTGCTGCTGCTCGCGGTGGCCGAGCGCATGGCGGGGACCTATCCGATGGATACCGATTTCGTGATGGAACTGCCTCCTGATCTGCTGCCGGTTTTCAACCATTGGGCCAGGGCATATGACTTCATTCCGTCCAAGCCGGCGCCATCGTGGACTGCGCGTGAGGGGAAAGACTGATCCGGTCACGCGCGCACCCGAAATCGAACCAAATAGTTCACTTTTTTTAGAATGGAAACATGCTGGGCCTTTCGGACCAGGTGCCCGTCCGCACCTTATTTCTCACTGACGGGCGTTCGCGAACGATTCGGATCGGTCGCCGGCAGATCGTCCTCAAGCAAACCACAGCTCGCCAAATGGCAACCGGCGGTCGCATCAGCGGCACCGTGATTCAGGCGTTGCGGTGGCTCGGCCAGCGCCACGTGGGCGAAATGACAGTGGTGAAGCTGCGTCGCCGGCTTTCCGACTCCGACAAGGACCAACTGCTCAAGGATATTCGTCACGCGCCCGCCTGGGCGGCCAAGGTCATGCGCGCCGTCGCGCGCCCTGCGAGCGAATGAATCATTGAGGGATGGACCGCATTCATGCTTCCCATGGGCTGATGATGGGCACGCCAGCCGCGATGAAGGGCGCGGTATCGCGCGTAGCTACGGTGAATCCATGAACCGATGCGAGTGCGGCAATCTGACCGTCGGCCACGGAGATGAGACTGCCCCTTGAACGAGCGCGACCCACCAGGGGCGCGTAAGCCATCGCCGCCCGCTGGTCAAACGGCAGGATGCGCGGTCCAAAAAGGCTCACAAGCAACTCGTTCAATGCGGCGGCAAGTCCTACTCTGCGCTTGCTGTTCGGCAGGATTTCAATCCCGACGAGCAATTCGGAAAGGCTGGTCGCCGTCAGATACAGGGTCTCGGCGGCCTGCCGATCAAGCCAAGATTGGACCGCTGGGTTGCACTTGGGTTTCATCGGCTCCGAGACGACGTTTGTATCCAGGACGATCATTCGAACTCTGCCGGCTTGGTTGGGGTTTGATCACGTGACACATCGAGATCGAGCCTGCCCAATCGTTTCCCGAAAGCCGCGAGTCGTGAACCGATTTTCAGGCGCACCTTGGGACGAGCGACATCGTCCAGAATTTGCCGGATTTCAGCCTCGGTGCTCCGGCTATTTTGGGCGGCGCGCAATTTAAGGGCGCGATGCGTTTCTTCAGGCAGATTGCGAACTGTGACGACGGCCATTTGGCTTCACCTTTATTTTGTGACTTCGATGATGGCACTATTGGTAATATGATGTCAAATGCATTCAAGCTGTGACAGGTCCCGGCAACCTGGTTGTCGGAATTCTTGGAAGGCATGACTGTGGCGAAGCTTCGCCGCGGACTTTCCGGGTCCGAAATAGTGCAGTTGTTCCAGGGCCTTCGTGGTGCGCCTGCTTGGGTTGTCAAGGTCATGCGCGACGTCGCGCAATCCGCGAGCGCATGATCATGCCGCCTCTGACACTGTTGAAGATTGGCGTCGTACGCAGCGTTCGAGAACTTGGACTGCTGAACGTGCCGGCCCGCAACTTCCGGTGAGCAAGCCACTCGATTTTGATTTCAGAGCCCGAC
>JANMSL010000262.1:0-7807 GCA_031389245.1 Lysobacterales bacterium
CCGACGAGGAAGAGCTGTTCGCGATGGCTGCGCCCGTGCCGAAGCGCGGCAAGGTTCAGGTTACCCGGGACGCGGGTGTCGATACGTCGATGACAGTGCACGAGTTGGAATCGCCACAGGCACCAGCGCCACGCGCGAAAGCAGCAATGCCAGATGCGGCGGTCGCGGGAGCCATTGACCGTAGTATTTTCCGCGCCTACGACATCCGCGGCATCGTCGGTAAAACGCTGACCGGACCGATCGCCATGCTCATTGGCCAGGCCATTGGCTCAATGGCGCGATCGCGCAATCTGTCGCAGATCTGTGTCGGTCGCGATGGTCGCTTATCCGGCCAACAAATGAGTGATGCACTGATCGCAGGCCTGCGTGCGTCCGGTTGCGACGTGATCGACATCGGTATGGTGCCGACGCCAGTGCTGTATTTCGCAACGTTTCATCTGAACACCAGCAGTGGGGTTATGGTCACCGGCAGCCACAATCCGCCTGACTACAATGGTTTTAAAATTGTCATAGGCGGTCAGACCTTGGCCGAGGAGTCGATTCAGGAGCTGTTTGCCCGAATTGTTGAAGGCAATTTGACCCATGGCATGGGCGGCTTGCAGTCGATAAGCGTGACTGACGATTACCTGGAACGAATCGTCTCCGACGTCCAGACATCGCGCAAGCTCAAGGTCGTTGTCGATTGCGGCAATGGCGTCGCCGGTGGCATCGCGCCGCAGGTGCTGGAAGCGATCGGCTGCGAGGTCGAACCTTTGTATTGCGAGGTGGATGGCACCTTTCCCAATCACCATCCCGATCCGAGCGACCCACGCAATCTGACGGCATTGATCATGGCGGTTAAACAGTTGAACGCCGATCTGGGCCTGGCCTTCGATGGCGATGGTGATCGCCTCGGGGTAGTTACTCGTCAAGGTGAAATCATTTATCCCGATCGCGTACTGATGCTGTTCGCTCAAGACGTACTTACGCGCAATCCGGGCGCAGCGGTGATCTATGACGTCAAGTGCACGGGTCAGTTGGCAGAAATCATTCTGCGTGCTGGCGGTAGTCCGGTGATGTGGAAAACCGGGCACTCGCTGATCAAAGCGAAGATGCGCGAAGAAGACGCTGCTCTGGCCGGCGAGATGAGTGGGCACTTCTTTTTTGCCGAACGATGGTACGGCTTTGACGATGCCATTTATTCCGCTGCACGCCTGCTTGAGATTCTGGCGCTGCGCGACGAAACTCCGCAAGAAGTCTTTGACGAGTTGCCCAAGGGTGTAAGCACGCCCGAGTTGAAGATCGAGATGAAAGAAGGCGAACACTATGCGTTCATGGAGAAATTCCGCGAACGCGCCAAGTTTCCTGGTGCCCGTGTCACCACAATCGATGGCGTCAGGGCAGATTACAAGGATGGATGGGGGCTGGTCCGCTGCTCTAACACTACGCCCTGCCTGGTGCTGCGTTTCGACGCCAACAGCAAGCCAGCAATTGAACGCATTCAAGACGGCTTCCGCGCGCAGCTGCACGCGGTGGACGCAAATCTTAGTCTGCCATTTTAGCGATTCAACAACGCGCGCGAGGCGGCTGAACCCGCATTCGCGTCAGTTCCGATCGTTTGGAACTGGTACTGACATCAGTGACCGGCACGTTGTGCGTCGACTTTCGATTTAAGTTCGCGATAGCGGGCCAGTTTGGCGTCGTAGTTGGCCTCTATCCGTTTCATTTCAGCTCGCCGCTCACCGATTTGCCGATTTGTCGTGTCGATCTGTTGACGCACGATCTTGAGTTGATCCGAAGTTACCCGCGGAACCGGCTTTTTGGCGCGCTCAAAGCTCGCCGCATGCGCGAGAATCTCGGCCAGCGCTTTTTCCTGGCTTGCCAATGACAGCTTGGTAGTATTTACACTGGCCAGCACGACTTCGAGCTCCTGGGCGCTGGCGCGCTTGAGATCCTCTTCCGAGGTGTAGGACATCATCAAGGCGCGGTCCTGCTGCGCCTGCGCATCGGAAATCACCTTGGCCTCGGCATCGCGTTTGGCCTGGTCGCGCTCAGCCTGAATTTCTTCCGGAGTTTTCTGACGCTCGAGCTTCTTTACCTCAAGGCCTTGATCGTTGAGCTGACTGCCGCCGCCGCCGCACAGCTTGGGGTCAAACGATTGGCTGTAGTACACCTTGCCCTGATTGTCGATGCACTTGTAGATCTTGGCGAAGGCGCCGGGCGATGCGAGCAACAGGCTGGTCGCCAAAAAAACTGCAGTGTGGGTACGCATGCGAAGCTCCAATGTCTGGTTAAGCGCCGGAATCGACGACTCCATAACGATTACGATAGTCCAATAATGACGCATGATGCTGAATCAGCGTGGAATCCGCTGAGGCAAGGGTCAGCAGCTCCTGCAGACCGGCAATCGCCAGGACCGGAATGCCGAACTGCTGGTGCACCTCCTGTGCCGCCGAAAGATCGCCGTCGCCGCGCTCCTGGCGGTCCAACGCGATCAGCACACCGCAGGCTTGCGCCCCGTGCGATTCGATCAAGCGCACAGAGTCACGCACCGAAGTGCCGGCCGTGATCACATCGTCGATGATCACTATGCGCCCTCGCAACGGTGCGCCGATCAAGATTCCAGTTTCACCGTGGGTCTTGGCTTCCTTGCGATTGAAGGCCAGCGTTACGTCTCGATCGTGGTCACGGGCCAGTGCGATTGCGACAGCTGTGGCAAGCGGAATTCCCTTGTAAGCGGGCCCAAACAGCATATCGAATGCAAGTCCAGAACTCATCAGAGTCTCGGCCAAGTATCCGCCCAGCGCTGCGATGGCGCGACCGCTATTGAATAGTCCGGCGTTGAAGAAATAGGGGCTCTGGCGGCCGGACTTCAGGGTGAAATTTCCAAACCGCAGCACTTCCTGCGCGACGGCCAGCTTGAGAAAATCGTGTTGATGAGGGAGCATGCGGATTCCGTCCTGATACTTTTCACACTTCGCGTTCAAGCAATCATAGTGCCTAGGCTTTGAAAAGTTATCCGAGACGATCGCCAATTGTTTTGCGAAAGTTGTTTGCCCACAAAAGCTTCCCTATTGGTCCAACATGCGCATAATCAGCTTCAATGCCAATGGCATTCGTTCCGCCGCCACCAAGGGCTTCTTCGATTGGTTCGCTGCTCAGCAAGCCGATGTGCTCTGTTTGCAGGAAACCAAGGCTTGGCGTGAGCAATTGCAGTCGCCAGTATTTTTTCCGGACGGTTACCACGTGCACTACCGCAGTGCGGCGACCAAGGGCTACAGTGGCGTCGCCATCTACAGTCGCAGCAAGCCCGACGCCATCATCGATTCTCTGGACTGGGCGGAGATCGACAACGAAGGGCGATATATCGAGGCGCGCTTTGGGAACCTGAGCGTGGTGTCGCTGTATGTCCCGTCCGGCACTTCGGGAGACGAACGTCAGCAGTTCAAATTTCGGATGATGAAACGTTTCGCTGCGATTCTGCAGCAGTGGTTGCAAAGCGGGCGCGACTACGTACTTTGTGGCGATTGGAACATCGTGCACACGGAGCGCGACATCCGAAACTGGAAATCGAACCAGAAAAACTCGGGTTGCCTTCCCGAGGAGCGCGCTTGGCTCGGCATGCTACTCACCGAACAGGGCTGGGTGGACAGCTATCGCACCCTTCATCCCGACGGTCAGGACTACACTTGGTGGTCGCAGCGCGGCCAGGCGCGTGCCAAAAATGTCGGGTGGCGTATCGACTACCAACTGGTGACTCCTTCGCTGAAATCGAAGTTGAAGTCATGTTCGATCCATGCCACGCCACGCTTCTCTGATCACGCGCCGTTCGTAGTGGACTACGCGCTGTAGCCGCGGAGTTTAGAGTCGCGTTACGCACCGTCGGTGGCAGATCGCACGTCGGCTTCGGCGATCGCCGATTCCACCATGCCTGAGCGTGCCATCCACCAGAAAAGCGCCACGCCAGGCAGCGCAATTACCGTGGTCAGCAGATAGAAGTTTACGTAACCCATTTCCTCAATCAGCCCACCAGCGGTTGTCCCGGTGACGAAACGGCCGATGATGGATGCCGCTGCTGACAGCAGAGCGAATTGGGTTGCAGTGAACGACAAATTGCACAGCGCCGAAAGGTAGGCAACCACTACCACGCCACCGATGCCGCTGGCAAAGTTCTCAAAACAGATGGTGAACGCCAGCAGGGCATTGCTGTGGCCGACGTGTGCCAACACCGAGAACGACAGGTTTGAAACTGCCATCAGCACCAGGCTGAGCATCACTGAGCGCTTCATGCCTACGCGCGCGTAAAGCGCGCCGCCGACAAAGATGCCAACCAGATAGGCGACGAAGCCAAAGCCGACATCGTAGGTTGCTATTTCGCCATTGCTGAATCCCAAGTCGTCGAGCAGTAGACGAAAGGTCAGATTTGCCAGAGTGTCGCCGATCTTGTGCAGCAGCACGAACGTCAGTACCAGCCAAGCCCCGCGCCGCTGAAAAAACTCGGTCAGTGGCGCGAAGACCGACACAATGGTGGCTACGATACCCCTTGCTGCTGCGGGTACGCGACGGCGTGACGGTTCGCCCATCCACACGCCGACGATTACGGCCGGCAGCGTGAACAGTGCACACAGCAGATAGGCATAGCTCCAGCCTGCACTTCCGGCCACCAGCAATGCCAGTGCGCCAGCTGAAACCGAGCCGATGCGCCAGCCATATTGCGACATACCCGAGCCGACGCCCAACTGGTGCGGCTGCAGCAGTTCGATGCGGTAGGCGTCGATGACGATGTCGAAAGTTGCGCCCGCCACTCCGACCATGACCGCGGCAACCGCGACCTTACCGATGCTGATAGTCGGGTCGGCGAAACCCAGGTACGCCACAGCCGCAGTCACCAACGCTGCCGAAAGCCACAGCCACGAACGCCGCTGACCGAAGCGGCGGAGCAGCGGCAGGTGTACACGGTCCACCGCGGGCGCCCACAGGAACTTGAGGTTGTACGCCAGGAACGCGAGCGAGAATGCTGTCACGCTCTTTTTATCCAGCCCCCCTTGAGCCAGTCTCGTCGTCAGCGTCGCGCCGATCATCGCGTATGGAAAGCCCGACGAGATGCCCAACAGCAGGGCCGCCAGAGGTGCCGGTTCGATGTAGGGCCTGAGCCACGCTGAGAGTCCACGTCGTGGCGGCGATAAAATTGCTGTCATGGGTCGTATGCTAGCCGTTCGAGAGGTGCTCGCGCTTCACCGACACGGCCCGTGCGGCCCGTGCGCGTCTTGCGCGTCGGTTCCGATATTGCCATAGGTGGCGATACTCGTTGCCTGCATCAGTGCAGCATTTGCTACCCCTGAATCTGTTGCCCCTGAGTCGATTGCCTGCGTTCTGTGTCGCATTGGCGCAGTCCTAACGCGGAGCGGCCGGACTACCCCGCGCAGAATTTGAAGCGGTTGGCAGTCGGATTCGGCGCGATGTGGCTAAAATAACCGGACTTGCCTCAATCCCAGTGCCCTCAACATGCCTGACTTCACCGTTCGAGGAATCGACATTGCGACGGCCGAGCGCATCAAGGAAATCGCGCGCGCTAGAAATTGGTCAATCAATGACGTGGCTCTGGATCTGCTGCAGCAGGCACTCAGAATGAACGGTGCGATCCCGACGCCGGATAGTTCGTCCATGGACCACAAGGATGTGGCTTTGCTTGCAGGGACATGGGCCAGTGATGAGGCTGCGGCATTTCGCGCCGCTCTCGAAGCGTTCGAACAATTGCCGGTGGAGACTCCCTTGGCGTCGCGCTGACTTCGGGTTGCCCCAATGATGGCTTCCCGTCAGCCGCGATAAATTCCGCCCAGAATTCGTCGGCCGCGGGCGCCGGTAACTGCAGGCAGATTTCCCGTGCGTCCCGCCAACGTTTCGCGTGCGAGCCAGGCGAATGCCATCGCTTCCATGTAGTCAGAATCAAGCCCGTAGTGGCCGGTTGGTTCGATGGTAATGCCCGCAAGCTGGGCAGCAATGGTTTCAATCAAGTGCGGGTTGGATGCACCACCGCCGCAAACGAGCAGTCGCTCGGTTTGCGGTGCTTCGCGGCGCAGCGCCATCGCAATGGAGCGGGCAGTCAGTCCGAGCAGGCTAGCCTGAACGTCCTCGGCGGACAGATATAGTCCTTCCAGCTTGGGTTCAAGCCAGTCAAGGTTGAATAAGTCCCGGCCTGTGCTCTTTGGCGCGCCCAATTGAAAATAGGGTTCGGCCAGCATTCGCTCTAGCAATTCCGCACTGCACTGACCCGAGGCAGCAAAGGTTCCATCTCTGTCGAATGGCAGACCGCGGTTTCTTTGAATCCACAGATCCAACAACGTGTTTGCCGGACCGGTATCGAATCCGCGAACGTCACCGGTACGGGGTAACAGGCTGAGATTGGCTATACCGCCCAAGTTGAGTACGGCGCGATGCTCGGCCGGCGTGTGCAGAAATGCAGCATGGAAGGCCGGGACAAGCGGCGCGCCCTCACCGCCGGCAGCAACATCGCGACGGCGAAAATCGGCGACAGTGTCAATGCCGGTAAGTTCCGCGATCAGGTTGGGGTCGCCGAGCTGAAGTGTGAAGGGCGTTTCAGACCTTGGTGAATGCCAAAGGGTTTGACCGTGAGAGCCAATGGCGCGCACGCCGCTGGCGGAAATGTTTGCTCGCGCCATCACGGCGCTCGCCGCCGCAGCGAATTGCCTGCCGATGGCCGCGTCCATTGCGCCGATTTCCTGCAGCGAAGTCTTGCCCTGGCTCAGTCCGAGGCGAAGCACTTGCGCGCGCAGATAGGAGGGATACTGGATCGCGCAGCAGGCCAGAAGTCTCGGGCTTGGATCAAATGTGACTAATACCGCGTCGATTGCGTCGACGCTGGTCCCCGACATCAAGCCGAGGTAAGCCTCTAGCGTACTTGTCGTCACCGAGTGCTGGCGATTGGATTGATGCGTGCGTCAGCGGACGCCAGTTGCGACATCAGTCCGCTGGTCTGTTGACGGAATATCCCGAGCAATGCTGCTGGAAGTGGTTCGGGCGGCGGCAGAGTCAGCTTGAGCGGATCGCGATGGACACCGGCGATGCGGAACTCATAATGAAGGTGCGGCGCAGTGGCAAGGCCGGTCTTGCCGACATAGCCGATAACAGTTCCCTGACGAACGCGGTTGCCGCGTGTGGCTGCGGCCGAGTAGCGCGACATATGCCCGTAAAGCGTCGTATGGCCCTTGCTGTGGTCGAGGACCACCGTGTTGCCATAACCATTCTGCCATCCCGCCGATACCACCCGCCCGTCGGCCGCAGCTATGATCGGCGTTCCCGCTGGTGCCGCGTAGTCGACGCCCCGGTGCGCTCGCACTGTGCCCAGAATCGGATGTCGTCTAGCCGACGCGAACCTCGAACTGATGCGGGTGAATTCGACCGGTGTGCGGATGAATGCCTTGCGCAGCGGCCGGCCGTTACCATCGTAATACTCGGCAGCCGCACCTCCTTCAGCCATGGAGTCACCAGAACCGCTTTCCGCACGCTCGAAACGCAGCGCGTCGAAGCGTTTGCCTCGATTGACAAAAGACGCTGCAAGAATATCCCCACCCGGCACCTGCTCTCCATTGCGAAAGTGGTCTTCGTAGACCACCGAGAACCGGTCGCCCTTGCGCAGGTCCTGTGCAAAGTCAATGTCGTAGCTGAAAACCTTGGCCATCTGAAGTATTGCCGCATCGCTGAGGCCGGCAGCATCACCAGCGCCAAAAAGCGATCCTTCGATCACGCCTGCGGCGACCCGCACGCGCTTCTCGACAACTCCGGAAAGCGTCCGCTCGAACACTTCGCC
>JANMSL010000310.1:0-3137 GCA_031389245.1 Lysobacterales bacterium
GCCAAGAGTGCGAAGCGATATTTGCGCATTGATGGAGTCCTGTCTTTGTAGGCGTGAGGCGAAGTTTTCGGTCCGCTGATTTAAAGTGCAGTAAATTTCGGCTGTCACCGCTCGCGCATCGCGGCGAGCCTGAACTGGCTAAGGCACCACCGTCACCACGTTGGATACCGGATTCCCACAAGCCCCGTTCGCCACCCGCGCGCGAAAATGCGTGGTGGTGGTGAGGCCGCTGAAGCTTTGCGATGCGGTGGTGTTGGCGAGTTTGAACCAGCGCTGGGTGTCGGGGGATTCTTCCCACTGCACGATGGCGCCGGTGTTCCCCGTCACGGTAAGCACGCCCGCGCTGCCGCTGGTTGGGCCGCTCAACGTGCCCGCATTGCTCGCTGCAACACTTTCCACAACATAGCTGCTGAACGCATCGTTGGTCGGATTGACATCGCCGGCCAGCGATACGGTGGCGTCGAACGTGTAGGAACCTGGAGTCGTCAGGTTGGCCTGGGTGGTGAAGGTGTAAGTCAACGTGCTGTTGCTCAGAAGAGCGCTGCCCAGCGTAACCAACTCTGTCCGGGGTATACCGCTGTTGATCGTGTAGGACACATTGAACCATGTACTGGCAGGCAGCGTGTTGCCGAAGTTGAACAGGCGGATGGTGACGTTCTCGGTCGCGCCCAGTCCACAGCCCGATGCCGGCTGCGTGATGGCGGCTGCGTGATGGCGGTCGTCGACAGGTCGTTTTGTGCGCAGAGTGGCGCTGCGAAGCACAGGCAGAGGCCGACGCTGGCGAATCCGTTGACGACTGCGCGTCGGGTCAATTCAAGCAGTGCACTCATGGCTCGAATCCGTTGCTGAAGATAGGGTCGGCGGGGTAAACCAATGCCGTGCTGGAATAGACGGCTGCGCACGATCCGTTCTGGACCATTGCGCGAAAGCGTGTCGGCTCGGCCAGCAGCGCGAATGCTTGCACTGTGCTGGTGTTCTGCAACGCACGCCAACGCACCGCATCGATCGATTGCTGCCATTCGATCACGGCTCCGATTTGCCCACTCAAGCTCAGCGCGCCGGTTGTGGTCGGCATGCCCGGCCCCGTTACCGTGCCGCCGATGGAAGACGCCGTATTCTGCACCTGGTATTGCGTGAGCGCATCATTGTTCGGATTGACATCACCCGCCAACGCGACCATGCCGTCAATGAAATAGAGGCCAGGTGTCGACAGATTCGCTGGCGTGGTGAAGGTGTAACTCAGTGCACTGTTGGCCAGCAGATTGCTGCCAAGGATCACCCACTCAACCACCGGCGCCCCCGCGTTGATCGTATAGGCGACATTGAACGATGAGCCTGCAGGCAGCGTATTGCCGAAGTTGAAAATGCGCAGCGTCACATTTTCGCTGGTGGTCAGCGCGCAGCCCGACAACGGCCGCTGAATCGCAGTGGTCGACAGATCGTTCTGCGCCCACGTCGAAGTTGAGCACAGCGTCAACAACATCAGCGCCGCAATGAAACCGGCCTTGCGGATAAGCATTGGCACCCCGATCAATCCGGCGCCAAGCTTAGCAACATGCCTTCGGCATGGCGCGATCCCGATCCACTTGTCGCATAGATCGACAGGGCCACCGGAGATTCTCCATGAGTTCGATGCATCACGCCGCGCGCGCACTTCTGTGCCTTGTCATCGCAATAGTCAGCCTGAGTTGCACACCTTCGCGCAAACCCGACCCGCCGAACCTCAATGCCCTGATCGCCCAACTGGCCGAACCTGTCACCGACATCTGTGCCCACAACCCAAGCCTGTGCGAGCGCGCCTGCGCCCGCTGTCCCGATGTCGGCGCCTGCATCAAGGCCCACGGTCTATGCGCCGCCCAGCCGGATTACTACATCGATGTGCGCGACGGCGGCCTGAGCCCCTTCGTGCCCGGATGCCATATGAAATACCAAGACCAGGCGTGCAGCGTGAATGCTGCCTTCTTCTTCGACGACCACTGCGCCGGCGACGCACTTTTTGAATGGTGGAATCCCAGCTGTCATCTCGGCATGGGCGACATGGTGCGCATCGACTGCCGCAAACTCTGCATCCTCATGCGCCGCCCCGGCGGCACCTGCGAAACCATTGCCAATGTCTGCCCAGGCAACAACGCCAGTGGGCGTTGCATTTGCGATCCGGCTGAGGAGCCGCCGATCGAGCCTTGACGCACGCCCCGCGTAAGTCGCAATTGCCGAAAGGCATTGCGCCACAGAGGACCGGCGCAAATAGCGTCGCCTATCGCGATGACATAAGGCGATCGAACTCATCGAGAAAACCTATGCGGTAATCCTGTCGGGGGAAAAGGGATCGGACCCGCTTGGCTTTTTCGCGATAGTTTTGCGCGCCGGTTTGGCTTGGATTGAGGCGCCAGGCGCAGGCGGCGGCAAGCACTGCAGTGAACTGCGCCGCGTTTCCCTGTGCGTGGGCGCTTGAGTGCAGCCGCTGCAAAATAGTGTCGATACGGGCGCAGTTGCTTGGGGCTTCTTCCGCGAGCAGGTCCACCAACAAGCGCCCGCTGCCCAACTCGGCGGCGGAAAGTGCGGATATCTCGGTATTGCCGACCAAAGCATCGGCGCGATCGAAATCTGCGCGCGCCTCATCGTCGCGCCTCAGCCGGTGGCGCGCGCTGCCACGCAGCGTATGGACGTAAGCCAGCGACGAATTGTTCTCGCTGGGTTTCTGCTCACGTAATGCAATCGCTTCGGTGAGCAGGCTTTCGGCATGCGCAAATTCGCTGCGACGTAATTCAATTTCTCCAAGCGTGCGTAAATAGCCGAAAGCGCCCGCCGGGTCGTCCGCCTGGGTGCGATAA
The DNA here is from genome assembly GCA_031389245.1 of Lysobacterales bacterium. Classification (GTDB taxonomy): domain Bacteria; phylum Pseudomonadota; class Gammaproteobacteria; order Xanthomonadales; family Ahniellaceae; genus 0-14-3-00-62-12. Next base: position 2,832 of record JANMSL010000310.1, read on the forward strand.
ATCTCCAGGCCGCGCTCGGCAATCGCCTTGGCCTCGTCGTATTGGGCAGCACCCATCAGGTTGCGGGCCAGGGAATTGAGCGCGATGGCAGTATTGGTGTCGTTCGGCCCGTACTGGCGCTCGTAGATCTGCACCTTTTCACGGCTTAGCGCGATCGCGCGCAGCGGATCGCTGTCTTCGAAACTATGGGCAAGCATGCCTGCGAAGGCGGCGTAATACGCTTCTTGCGGTGGCTTTGCATGCCGCAGCTTGACCAGTATCGGCTCGAGCAAGGCGCGCGCCTGCTCGGGCTTGTCCAGGTTGTAA
>JANMSL010000324.1:0-2656 GCA_031389245.1 Lysobacterales bacterium
AGTTCGCGATCTGGCGCGACAGCGTCTGCGTCACTTCCTGCTCGATGCAAAGTTCTCGATCGAACAGCGCCAGCGCCAGGTATTGGTGACTGAAGACCACGACATGCTGGAAACGGTTGCCGTCCAAGCACCGGAAACGGATCTACGGCGTGCTGCGATGGAGCGCGTGCAGCGCATGGGTCTGATCATTGATCGCTGCCTGAAAGATCCCGATCCGAAACTGCGACGCGAGTTGCTCGACCGCATCGACGACAGCGGTGCGCTGGAGCGCATTGCCGAAGCTGCGCGCAAGTCCGACAAACAATTGGCGCGACTGGCCAAGGATCGACTCAGTGCGGCGCTGCTGAAGAGCGGCGATGCACAGGCCATCAGGCAACGCGCGGAAACCATCTGTGTCGAGTTGGAAGCGTTTCTGTACCGGCGTCCGCACGACCTGCCAGCGCGCCTGCAGGCCGCCCACGGCGCCTGGCAGAGCTTGCTGCCGGCCCCAGAAGAGACCCTGTTGCGCCGCTATCAGGGGCTGACCGACACACTCGCGCATATGCTTGAAGTCGCCCAGCGCCCGTTTGAGGCCGCACCCGTGGCCGTTGCCGAGATCACGCCAGAATATGCGCCAGAGCCGGTGGCCGCGGTCGAGGAATTGACCCTCCCGATCGTAGATGCCGAGGACGCCGCGCTGCTCGAGTCCGTGCAGGCGTTCGAAGAAGTGAGCGAGGCAGGTGAGGCCAGCCTTGATCGATACGCACAGCGTATTCGCTCCGCCCATATTGCTGCACCACACTGCCCCAGCAACCAGGCATTGCTGCAGCGCTTTGAGGCACATTTGCAGCAGCACAGAAACCGCCTGCAACAGCTGGCCATCGCGGCCGAAGCAGCTCGGGTCAGCGCGCATGATGCGGTCACCGAGTATACGCAGGCGATCGAGTCTGGCCGCCTCGCGGTTGCACGCGCAGCACGGCAACGCGCTCATCAGTTGAACTCGGCATTGGCCACGCAGTTGCGCGACCACAAGCGTCTGGAGCAAAGCGACGCAGCGTTCGACAAATTGGCGCGCTGGCAGCGCTGGTCGAACGATGCGCAGCGCAAACGTATCTGCGATGAAATTGAAGCCAGTATGGGCAACGGCGAGCATCCGGATGCGCTGCTCACGCGCATCAAAAGCGCCCAAGCCGAGTGGTCCAGGCTGGACGAATCGGAGCGCGAACCCGGTAAATCCGAACCCACAACGGGAGGCATGACCAAACGCTTTCGCATGCTGTGCTCGCAATCCATCGCGCCGGCCAAGCCGTATCTGGAACAGCGCAGCGCACTGCGCTCACAGAAGCGCGACGAAGTGGTCGCGGTGCTCGCTGCCATCGAATTGTCGCTCGCGGCGAGCGCCGGTCCCGGCGCCAACGAGCCGGTGGCCGATGTGTTCGAGTTGCGCACCCAGGCAATCGATGCCCTGCGTCGCCTCGACGAAGTACCACCGCAGGAACGGCGCAAGCTGTCGGAGCGCCTGCGCACGGTCAAAGAAACTCTGGACGCGCGCATCAATGACAGCCGCGCACAGGCCCAGGCCGAGAAGCAAAAATTCATTGCGCAGCTGCGCCGACGCATCGGACAGGCCGAGACTGCCGACGCGATCAATGCCGCAAAAGACGCCATGGCGCGCTGGAAAACCCTGCCCCGCGGCGATCGCAAGACCGAGGACGTACTTTGGGCAGAGCTGCGCGCCGTAGTCGATCCCGTCTTCGACCGATCCAAAGCCGAACGCAGCGAACAGGAATCTGCACAAAGTGCCGAACGCTCAGCCATTGTTGAATTGTTGAGCGAGGCCGCTGCCTTGGCCGGCAGCGAGCACGAAGCGCACGCCCTGGAAACCCGTCTGACTGCCCTGCAGCAGCGCTGGCGCGCTCTGTCGGGGCGAAGCCGCGACGATGAACGCGACTTTGACCGACACGCAGAAGCCGTGGACGCACAACGCCGACAAAGAATGCAGGTCGGTGAGCAGCGTTCCCGTGAAGCGGCCATGCGCCTGCGCGCAACTCTGGTGGCAAACACGGACGCCGCGGCCCTTGCCAGTCTTCGTCAACAAATCGAATCCACTGCGCTCGCGGGCGCCGACCGCAGCGCGCTGTTGGCACATCTCGCGTTGCTGGAGTCGGCCAGCCCGATCGATGCCGAGCAGGATCTCGAAGCAGACGCCGACGATGCCCTGCACTCGCTGCAGCAGGACAGCGTGCTCGCCGAATTGTTGGCTGGCGTGGATTCGCCTGCCGATCAGCAAGCGCTGCGTAAGCAAGTTCAGATCAAGCGATTAGCCGACAAGCTCGGCGGTTCAGGTGCCCCCAGTGGTGATGAGGCACGTGCACTATGGCTGCGCTGGCTTGCTGCCAGCGGCATAGAACCCGCCGATCGCGCATCATTGGACACCCGACTGGAGACTGCACTGCGCCGGCTGTTCGACATCGCGTGAAGTTTGCTGATCTTGCGACCAATCACAGGAATGCCCTCGGTGGGTCCGCGCTGCGCGCGGACGCCCTAAGTTCAACCCACCAAAATCCCCAGCGTCCGACCACAGGTCGGACCCACCACGGCCCCGTGGGTCCGCGCTGCGCGCGGACGCTCTAAAACCAACCCCCCAAAATCCCCAGCGTCCGACCACAGGTCGGAC
>JANMSL010000329.1:0-1679 GCA_031389245.1 Lysobacterales bacterium
GGGCATCGATATCCTGCATGAAGGTGTGGTTGAGGTTGATCGCCACGTCGATGTCTTCTATGCGCGGGTTGCCCGGCACAACGATGGTCGATGACACGGTGCCCGGGCCGGTCGGAATCGGGAGTGGCGTGTCGGCCGACGTATGCGTTGTGCAGGTTCCTGCTGGTGCAATGCGCGGGCGCACCGAGACATTGAGGTTATAAGTCGCAGCCGCGCCAAGCCCGGCAGCGACGATCGAGTCGATATACACAAAATAGGTGCCGGGGTCCTTGACCGTGAAGAAAAATGCCTCGGAGTTGGGATCGGCGGGTGCAGCACCCGCGTTGGCGTCGTTGGCAAGCAAGATCTGATTGCCAGGCGGATTGCCGAACAGACCGAAACCCAGCCGGCCATTCCATACTGCGGCATCACGCTCAGGGTTCATATCCAGGCTCAGGTAAACGGTGTCGCCCGCTGCGAGCACGATGCTGTGAAAATCTGCCTCGCCGGGTGACACCGCGCTGATAACTCCAGTCACGTGGCCGGACGCAGGAATGGGATTTGCCGTAGCGGAGGTGTTGTTGGCTTCGACTTCCAGCGTGGGGGCAACGCTTTGCAGCCGGAAGTGCAGCTGATAGGGGCGGATCGTGCCGGTAGCCACGTTATGGCTTACGCGCAGGAAATATGTTCCCGGTGCTGGGATCAGGAATCCAGCAATGGATGAGCTGCTGGCATTGAAGGTGCCATCGTTGAGGTCCTGCTCAAGCAACGTGGTGCCGTCGGTGCTGATCAGCTGCAGAATCGAGTCACCCGACGCACTCGCGTCGAACAGAGTCTGAGTGGCGGCATAGACGCGATCGCCGGTAGCAGCAGTGAACGAGTAGAAATCGATATCGGCGGGCGCGAAGATATTGCCGGTGACGTGATTGCCGCTGCCGGCGATGGGATTGGCGGTGGCGCTGGTGCCGTTGGGCTCCGCTTCGAATGTGCCAATGGGGCCACCAGTGATGGAGCGAGCTGCCGATGATCCGACTCCGGAACCCGCTTCGCGCTCCGCAGCGGGTGCTGCTGGTGCATATTCCAACAGTTCGTAGTTGGCGCCGGACTGCGCCATGGTTGCCGACGTGGGCAGCAACAGGAAAGCGCACAGCGTTGAAACCAGCCCGACGCCAATCATTTTTCGAATAAATCGGAACATGAGATTCTCCCCAAAGAATTGAACGCCAGATTTGAACGGCGAGCGACATCCAGCATGGCTCGGCCGAAACTCGTCTCTGGCTAAATTAGCTGCCTATTCATCGCCAGTCCATCATTCTGGCGTCAACTGTTGGAGAGTTGGTTAGGCCACTTCCCCGACTCGCCCATTCCGGTTGCGGTGGGCGGATGGCACGGGCACGCTGCGCTTGCGACCAGAAGCCCGAAATTGCCGCCCCAGCTATTCGTAGCGCTGCGGTCGCAGGTGCACCAGCGACGGTCACCTTCGTGCCGTGGTGGCGATTCATCTGGCCAGAGGCCTATGACCAGGTTTTGCGCCCGAATTGTGCGAAAAGCCGTTGCAACAAGCAAAAAAACGGCCCGGTTTCCCGGGCCGCCTGAATGTTACGCAATGGCTAGACGCGGATCAGATGACGCGACGACGCAGCCCAAGTCCGAGCATCATCGCGGCCAGTACCATCAGCCCCCAGAACGAGGCGGTGGGC